>QYQL01000158.1 GCA_007280915.1 Verrucomicrobiaceae bacterium
ACTGGAAGTCCGAAACGCAGGTTGGATATTGAGCGATTTTCATCGCTCAAAAACCGCTGCGCGTAAAGGTTTCGGACTTGCTGGCTTTTCAAAGTCAACTCCTTTTCAGCTCACAACTTTCATTTTCAGACAGCCTCTAAGCCGGCATTTTCCGTGTTGGGACCGACTTTGTTGATGATGACCTCCATCCACGTGATGATTTTTTCTGGAAAGTTCAGCTTGAAAGGAGTCGTCCCATCATTGGGCAATTCGCCGACCATCGCGCTGGTGCCGTCGCTAAAGTTGATCCAGACGGCCTGCACATGGTCCGACGGATTGAGCCTGTCGAACAACCACACGGTCTCGACGGTCACCGGCTTGTCCCAGGTCAATTTTACTTTGGCGCCGGCGGTCGCATGATCTCCGGCCCACTCGGCCGCCGGGTTATCCGGGTAGCCCTGCGCCACGCCGTCCACGATCGCTTGAGGCGCATAGCCACGGGCAGACAGGGACGTTTCCACCTTGGCCGAACGCGCGAGATTTAACTTGCCTTGCAGCAGGCCGGATTGTGCTTCGAGCGCGCGCACGGATTTCATCTCCGGGAAGGCGACGCGCCGGAGGAGGTTCACGCCCATCGGCATCAGTTTCACCGGCTCGCTCTTGTCGGTTTTTCGGTTGATCAGATTTCCGGTCAGTCGCACGGGGGAGTTGATCCACGGGTTGCCTTGCGCGGCGGTTCTTGCGAACTGAAAATTCCCGCTCTCATCGTCCACGCCGTAATCCCAAAAGGCGCCGGGCTTGGGCGTGTAATCATAATCGGCAAAACCCGCCACGGGGTAGGTTCTGGTCTGCTTGATGTCGGCGGGAATCGGCAGCGCGTAAACCAGCGGGCCGCGCTTCCAATAGACTTCTCCATTGGCCATTGTCCTGCGCTCGATGTCCGGCTTGAACGAGATCGTGATGCGGTCACCCGCTTTCCATTCCTTCGTGAGCATGCGCCAGTTGCCCTCGTCGGACGCGGTGGCTCCCGGCGCCTCGACGCTCATGCTGCCCGGCCAGCCAGGGATCCGCAGGCGGATGCCGAACGTGACCGGCTCCTTTGGCGTGACCGTCATCCTCACCTCGTCCTCGAACGGATAGCCGGTGTCGGTAACAACCTTTACGTTCACGCCGCTGATCATCGTCTGGAGCTCGTTCGGTGCGTAGTCCACCGCCACCAGTCCGTCGCCGGTTGCGGTCTTCATCCACAGCTCGTTGGTGAAATACGGGAAGAACTTCAACGCGGTGACCGGGCAGCAGACCGCGACATCCTCGTGCGTGGGCGACAATTTCATCCGTCCGCCCACACCTTTGGCTGTGGCCTCGAATTGGTTGTCCACCGTGCAGTATTGAATGGCTTTGCCGTCGCGTTGCCGTGCGCCCTCGGCGGAGTTGAACGCGAGCACCTCGATCGCATCCGCCAGTTTTCCGCTGCCGGTTTTCTCCACGCCGGATTGGAGGGTGTGGAGAAACTCCAGTGAGGTGCAGTATTCGCAGCCGATGTAGGGGCTTCCGGGGCGTTCGAGGATCCCCTCGTCGCTGACACAAGAACCGCCGGCGACGAGATGGCGCTCGGCCTTCGGGAAGATGTTGGCCGCCGCCGCGCGATACTTCGCATCGCCGGTCGTGCAGGCGAGGAAGAGCGGGATGCGCATGTGTTCCATCACATGGGCGCCGTGGCCGTGAAAAGGCTTGTCCGGGTTGGAGAGGTTTCTCAACTGCATGTCGTCTTCACTGACATTCGGCGCTGCGCAATAGCCGTCGTAGAGAAATTTGGAAAACGCGACGTAGCTCTCGTCGCCGGTGAGCCGGTGCAGCCACTCGCAAACATCCACGAACATGGGATTATGTGATGGTCCGCCACAGCCCTGGATGCTTGCGGGCCAATAGGGCCTGTCCGGACCGTAATGTGAGATCGTCAGTTTGGCGGAGCGTTCGACAGCAGCGAGCACATCCTTGCGGCCGGTCAGTTCATAGTAGGCGAGAAGCCCCCGGTAGAGACATGCCTGCGTCCAGAGTTCGGCATTCTCCCCGACGATGGGCGACGCAAATCGCATCGCCTTCGGATAGATGCCGAGGTAGCCGTCGGTATCCTGCATGGCAAGGATCTGTGTGACGAGGTCGTCCGCACGGCGTTTGGCGACCGGATCGCCCGAGAGGTAGGCGGCGCGAATGAAGCCGTCGAGCCAGTTGGCGGTCGTTTCTCCGTTCCACCAATCTCCGCCGATCTTCGGCTTCACGAGCTTCGTCTTATTGCGGCTGTCGAAGATCCCG
Organism: Verrucomicrobiaceae bacterium; assembly: GCA_007280915.1. Classification (GTDB taxonomy): domain Bacteria; phylum Verrucomicrobiota; class Verrucomicrobiia; order Chthoniobacterales; family Terrimicrobiaceae; genus QYQL01. The sequence continues at coordinate 2,293 of QYQL01000158.1, forward strand.
GGCTCGATGCGTTCCGTCAGTTTGTCCAGCAGCGGCCCGTAGCCGTCGGTCACGTCCGTGCGGATCTGGTCGAGCAGCCAGCCACGCGGCTGCACTTCGCCGATGCGGAGAAACTGGAATTTTCCACAGGGACGGACCGCGGGCGGTTCAGTGGCGTGAATGGCGATGCAGGAGACGGTGAGTAGAACGATGGATGCAGTGCGAGGGAGTCTGCCTTTCTTGGAATGTTGGGGAGCGAATCCCATGGGAGTGGGTTTTATTCCGCAGGCGCCTGCTTGAAGACCGCGATTTCCGAAAAGCCCGCGTTTTTGGTTTGTGGTCCGACCTTGGTGATCTCGACCTCCATCCAGTTGATGGTGCGTGGGGAAAACTTCACCCGGAGCGGAGCCTTGCCGTCATTTGGCAGTTCGCCGGCTTCGACGGTCGACCCGTCGCTGAATTTGATGCGGGCCGCCAGCACATGGTCTTTGTCGTTCGGGCGGTCAAAGAGCCAGACGCTGGAGACTTCCTCCGGCATTTCCCAGATGAGTTTGGCTTTCGTCCCGACTCCGCCGCCCTTGGCGCTCCATTCGTTGGTCTGATGATCCGGGAACCCGTCCGCCACGCCGTCAATGAGCCCTTCGCGCTTGTAGCCGGGGGCGGTTGAGGCAACCTCCACTTCGGAGTTGCGGGCCAGATTGGCATCGCTTTTCAGAAGTTCGGCCTGTCCGGCCACCTGTTTGGGAGCCATATTTTTATCGACGAAGACCGTGTGGCGCAGGATCGTGGTGCCCATGGGGACGAGGCGGACGGGTTCGTCCTTCTGCGATGTTACGTTGAGCAATGTTCCCGCCAGCGAAACCGGCGGCTTTTCCCACGGGTTTGTATTTTTCGCCAACGTCGCCCGCTCGAGGACAAATTTCCCATCGTCCTTGTCCGCCATGAAAACCCCAACCGATCCGGGAACCGGCTTGTAGTCCCAATCCGAGAACCCGGGAACAGAGTATTTTTTTGTCTCCGTGCGCTCGGACGCGATCGGCAGTGAAAAGACCAGCGGCCCGCGCTGCCAATAGATCCCGCTGCCATCGACCACGGTCTTGCGGACGACCTCGGGCGCAAAAGAAATGGTGATCTTGTCCCCGGATTTCCACTCCTTGGTGAGGATGCGCCATCCGTTCTCCTTGCGCTCCTCAGCACCGGGAGCAACGACGCTCATTGCGCCGGCCCATGACGGCTCGCGCAGGCGCAGGGTGAAATACGTGGGCTTGTCAACGCGGACGGTCATCCGCACCTCGTCGTCGAATGGATACGCCGTGTCGGTTTCAATCGTCACCATCTCCTCGTTGACCTTTGTTTCGACCTTGTTCGGCAGGTAGCCGGTGGCGACGAGGCCGGAAGCCTCCTTCATCCAGAGCCCTCCGGTCAGGTAGGGAAAAAACTTGACCGCGTTTGGCGAGCAGCAGACCGCCACGTCCTCGTGGGTCGGGGAAAATTTGAAGCGGGCCCCGCGTCCGCCCGAGCCAGCGGCCTCATACTGGTTGTCGCGCGTGCAGTATTGGGTGGCTTTACCGTCACGAAGCCGCGCACCCTGGGCCGAATTGAATGCGAGCACCTCGATCTTGTCGGCGAGGTCGGCGCGGCCGGTTTTCTGCAGGCCGGATTGCAGGCTGTTGAGCAGTTCCAGCATCGTGCAATACTCGCAGCCGATGTCCGGGTTGCCCAACCGCTCCAGAATATCCTCGTCGCTGACGCACGCGCCACCGGCGGTGAGATGCCGGTCGGTTTTCATGAAAATATTATCAACCGCCGGCTGATACTTCGCGTCGCCTGTGGCGTATGCGACGAACAGCGGGACGCGAAGGTGTTCCATCACATGGGCTCCGTGCCTTTTGAAAAGTTCGGAGGCGTTTGCGAGATGGGCGATCTGGACATCCGTGTCAAAAACGTCCTTCCGCTGGTTGTAGGTATCGTAGAGGAACTGCGCGAAGTCGGCATAGCTCTTGTCGCCCGTCAGCCGATACAGCCATTCGCACACGTCCACGAACATGAAGTCGTGTCCCGGCCCTCCGCGGACAACCCGTTCTCCCCAGTAGGGATGGTCCTTGTCGTATTTGGACATCGTGAGCTTCGCGGCCCGCTGGACTGCCTCAAGAACGTCTTTGCGTCCGGTGAGTTCGTAGTAGGCCAGGAGACCTTTGAAGAGGCAGGCCTGGGTCCAGAGTTCGCCGTTCTGTCCGGACATCGGCTGCGCGTAGCGCACGGCCTTCGGATACATGCCTAGATAGCCGTCGGCCTCCTGGAACGAGAGCATCTTGGTCACGACCTCATCGGCTCTTTTTTTGGCCGCCGTGTCGCCGGAGAGGTAAGCGAGGCGGATGAGGCCGTCCAGCCAGTTGCCGGTCGTCTCGCCATTCCACCACGACTTTTCCATCTCGGCCTTGTGGGCCGCATCAAAGGTGGAAAGATCGACCTTTGACTTGGGATTTTCCTGCGTCAGCTGGTCCATGTGAGGGCCGTAGCCTTCCTTCGCCTCGGTTTGAAGCTGTTCCTGCAGCCACCCGCGCGGCTGCACCTCCCCGAAGCGGAGGAACTGGAATTTTGCCTGCGGCGTGTCGGCGGCTGCAAGATTGCAAACGATAACGGCAAGGGCGATGGAGAGGAGTGAGAGCTTGCGTTTCATGGTGGGGTTCTTCGGGGTTTCAGAGGGGGTTATGCTATGCTTTTTGCCACAGCTTTTCGATTTCCTCGAGCGTGCGGCCTTTGGTTTCGGGAATCCATCCGAGAACAAAGACGAACGAGAGGAGGCTGACTGCGGCGTAGATCCAAAATGTGTTGGCCGGTCCGATCGCGGGGTTGTCATTCATCATCGGGAATGTCTGGGTGACGATGTAGTTGGAACTCCACATGACGAATGTCGCGACCGACATCGCCCGGCCGCGGACCTTGTTCGGGAAAATCTCGGAAAGAATCAGCCAGGTGAGCGGGCCCATGGACATTCCGAACGCGGCGATGAACAGAATCACACATGCGAGCAGCGCAATGCCGTTTTGCTGGGTGTGGAACATCCAGCCCACAAGACCGAGTGCGACGGCCTGCACTGCCGTGCCGATGAGCAGGAGGGGACGTCGGCCCGCCCGGTCCACAAAAGCGATGGCGACAAAGGTGAAGACCAGGCTCGTGAAGCCCACCCAGACGGATGAGGTAAACGCCGCGTTCGTGCTGCCTCCCGCAGTTTCGAAAATCTTGGTCGAGTAATAGATGATGGCATTGATTCCGCAGAACTGCTGGAACATCGCCAGAAGCATGGCAAGCAGCAGCGGCCGGAAATAGATTCCCGTGAAGAGTTCGGAGAATCGCCCTTCCTCATGGCTGGCCGAATCCCGGATGGCCGCCATTTCCGAGGCGGCGTGCTCCGGACCGTCCACCCTGGTCATGATGTCCAGCGCTTCTTTTTCGCGGCCCTTCTGCGCGAGCCAGCGGGGGCTTTCCGGCACGGTGAAGAGGAGAGCGATGAACACGATCGCCGGGACGACCTCCATCCCGAGCATCCAGCGCCAGCCCACCGCCGTATTCCACGCCGTGTCGCCCATGCCTTGGATGACGCTGTTGATGAAGAGGGTGATAAAAATCCCCGTCACGATGCCCAGTTGGAAAAGCGTGCCGAGCCGTCCGCGCCACTTCTCCGGCGCGATTTCGGCGATATAGACCGGGCAGATCATCGAGGACGCCCCGATCCCGAGTCCGCTGATGATGCGCGCAGCCAGGAACTGGTTGAACGTGTTCGGGATGGCCGAAAGAAATCCCGACACGGCAAAAAGGATCGCGCAGAAAAACAGCATCTTCTTGCGTCCGAACCGGTCGCTCAGGAAACCGGCGAACATCGCCCCCGGAATGCAGCCGAGAAGAGCGCTCGCAGCGGCGAGTCCCTCCTGAGTAGGGTTCAGATGCATGTGCGCCTTCAGATACGAGTTCGCGCCGTTGATGACGGCGGTGTCGTAGCCGAACAGAAAACCGCCGATGGCGGTGACGCATGTGGCAAACAGAACGTAGCGGACGGAGGAGATATTTTTGGTGCTCATAAATACATTATTCCTGACGGAGATGGAGTGTGAGGCGGAACCGGTCGCAGCGGTAATGGACAACGGCAAACTCCATCGGTCGACGGCCGGTGTCCAGCACGATGCGTTCCCGGCGAAGGTGTGGGGTGCCGGGCTCCACCGCGAGTAGACGCGCCAGCCTTCGGTCGGCCGCAACGGCGGTCAGTTCCTCCTGCGATTGATCGGCGATGATGCCGCAGTGCTCCTTGATCAGTTCGTAAAGAGGCCTCTGGAAATCGACGTGTTCCGGCAGCTTCAATCGCGGGTGCCGATCCGAGCGGGTGGGGGGAGGGAACTCATGCTTCAAATGTTTGAACAAAGTAAAAGTTCCGAGACATCACTGTCAAATGATAACGCGCCCACCACTCCGGCACGGGTGTGATCAAAAGTGGGTGAACCAGGGAGCACAGACGTCCCGCCTGTGAGGAGACAGAACATCGCAGCGAAGCCAGAGCCACACACAGGCGGGCCCGCCTGTGCTCCCTGCGCAACCCAACCGCCCCCACTTTTGATCGCGCCCATTCGCGGGGGGGGAGAAAGTTTTTTCTGCCAAGCCGCAGAATTTCCGCGTAGTGTATTCGGCTCTCATGGAAGAACACATTCTCACGGTCGGGTTGCCTTCCGGCAGCCTGATGGAGCCCACCATTTCGTTGTTTGCCAAAGCCGGGTTTTCGATCTCCGGCTCGAACCGGTCCTACCGGCCCTCGGTCGATGATCCGGAGATGCGGATCCGTCTCCTCCGGGCGCAGGAGATCAGCCGGTATGTCGAGCACGGGTATCTGGACTGCGGGATCACCGGGCGCGACTGGGTGGAGGAAAATCAATCTGATATTTTCGAGGTCGCGGGCATGGCCTACAGCAAAGTCAGCTCAAGCCCGACTCGCTGGGTGCTCGTCGTTCCCGAGGATTCCCCGATCCGCACGGTCAAGGACCTTGAGGGAAAGCGCGTCGCGACCGAGGCGGTGGGGATTACGAAGCGGTTTTTTGAGCGGGCGGGCGTCAATGCCGAGGTCGAATTTTCCTGGGGGGCGACCGAGGTCAAGGTTCCCGATCTGGTGGATGCGATCGTTGACATCACCGAAACCGGCTCCTCGCTCCGCGCAAACAAACTTCGCATCGTGGACACCCTGATGGAGTCTTATCCCGCGCTCTTCGCGGCCCACGGCGCATGGAAAGATCCCTGGAAGCGGAGAAAGATCGAAACGCTGGCGCTTCTTCTCAAAGGCGCCCTGGCCGCGCGCGATCTCGTCGGGCTCAAAATGAACCTGCCGGAAAAAAGTCTGAAAAATTTGCTTGAGGCGCTGCCCGCATTGAGGAATCCTACAGTTTCGCCCTTGGCACAACCCGGATGGGTCGCCATCGAGACGGTGATCGAAGAGAAAGTCGTCCGCGAGATCGTTCCGCAGCTGAAAACGCTCGGGGCCGAGGGGATCATCGAGTATCCGCTCAACAAAGTAGTTTACTAGCAGTCCCGCAAACCCATGGGTTCCTTAAAGAAGACAAGAAAAGCGAAAATCGCGAAGCACAAGCGCCGCAAGCGCATGAAAGAAAACCGCCACAAGAAGCGGTTGCGCTACAAGTCGTAAGCCAGCCGCGGCCAGGTCGCCGCGCACCGACGTTTTCCGCAGATGCCGGGGTCTTCCTACATGGGAGACTCCGGGCTTTTTTGTGCCCGGCTATCCGGCGGGGTCAGTATCCGGCTTTGGTCAGGCAGGCTGAAGCCGCTTTCGGATCAGGAGTCGAGTTTTCTGGAGATCCGCTCGCAGACGGTCTTCAATGCCTTGACCCGGGCATACCACTTGAAATTCGCGGGAATCACCGTCCAGGGGGCTTCCGGCGTGGAGGTTTTCTCGAACATATCCTGCGCCGCCTCATTGTGCTCGTGCCAGTGCCGTCGGTTCCGCCAGTCCTCCTCGCTGATTTTCCAGTGCTTGTAGGGGTCCGCCTCCCGGCGTTTGAACCGGCCCAACTGCTCGTCTTTCGTGATATGGAGGTAGAGCTTGATCAGGATCGCCCCGTCGTCGGCGAGCGTCTTTTCAAACTCGTTGATCTCCCGATACGCGCGCTTCCACTCCGGCTCGGAGCAGAATCCCTCCACTCGCTCGACCAGCACCCGGCCATACCACGAGCGGTCGAAAATCACGAGATCCCCGTGCGAGGGAAGTTTGGTCCAGAACCTCCACATGTAGTGGTGACAAAACTCCTCGGGGGTCGGCTTCACGATGGAGTAAACCCGCACGAGGCGGGGGTCCAGGCGCTCGACCACCCGCTTGATCGCGCCCCCCTTGCCAGCCGCATCCGGCCCCTCGAGCACAAGAATCACCGAGTTCTTTTTTTCGCGGAGCCGCAATTGCATCCCCAGCAACTGCAGTTGCAGCTGCTTCATCTGCTTTTTGTAGTCCTCCTGCTCCAGTGATTTCGACTGGTCCAAATCATCCAGGTGGATGCGTTCTTTGTTGGCCATGGGTGTGAATAAGTTTCCACCGCACATAAACGGATTTCGCCCGGCGGGGAAGCGCCGAAAACGGGAATATTCACATTCTCCGCCTGCGGCGCATCACCCGGAGCGCCTGGGATGGCATCAGGCCGCAGCTGCTGTCGCCCGGCGGAATTTTTGCCGGTGGAGAGAATCCTTGAATCCTTGAGCCTCCCATTTTTGTTTTTGACACCTGCATTGCACGAGCTAGTCTTTCCCTCCTGCCCGGATCGGGGGGAGAATCGCTGTCCGTTTTCGCAGAGGCGACAACGGCAAGCGTTTGTCACCCATTTTCCGGCGAAACAAACAAACCGCCACACGATGTTCAAAACATGCGGCTCCGGCCGCCAGATGCCCATGTAGCTCAGTTGGTAGAGCACGTCCTTGGTAAGGACGAGGTCACCGGTTCAAACCCGGTCATGGGCTCCACGAATATCGGTCGCAAACAATCAACAACAAAAACTCAAGATGGCTAAAGAACAGTTCCAGAGAAACAAACCGCACTGCAACATCGGCACAATCGGCCACGTGGATCACGGCAAGACGACCCTGACTGCGGCGATCACGACCGTCCTCGCCAAGACTGGCGGGGCAACCGCCAAGAAGTATGACGAAATCGATGCCGCTCCCGAAGAGAAGGAGCGCGGCATCACGATCAACACGGCCCACGTCGAATACGAGACCGCGAAGCGCCACTACGCGCACGTGGACTGCCCCGGACACGCCGACTACGTCAAGAACATGATCACGGGTGCCGCCCAGATGGACGGCGCGATCCTCGTGGTGAGTGCGGCTGACGGCCCGATGCCGCAGACCCGCGAGCACATCCTGCTCGCCCGCCAGGTCGGAGTGCCTTCGATCGTTGTCTTTATGAACAAGGCGGACATGGTGGACGACAAGGACCTCCTCGACCTCGTCGAGATGGAAGTCCGTGAACTCCTCACCAAATACGAGTTCCCCGGCGACACCATCCCGATCGTCAAGGGCAGCGCGCTCAAGGCGCTCGAAGGCGACGCCGCCGGCGAGAAAGCCATCGCGGACCTCATGGCGGCCGTGGATGAATACATCCCGCAGCCGGAGCGTCCGAAGGATCTGCCGTTCCTCATGCCGGTCGAAGACGTGTTCAACATTGAAGGTCGCGGCACCGTGGCCACCGGACGCGTCGAGCGCGGCATCCTCAAGAAGATGGAGGAAGTCGAGATCGTCGGTCTGCGCGACACCAAGAAGACGACCGTCACCGACATCGAAATGTTCCGCAAGCTTCTCGACAGCGCCGAAGCCGGCGACAACGTCGGGGTTCTCCTGCGCGGAACGAAGAAGGAGGAAATCGAGCGCGGCCAGGTCATCGCCAAGCCGGGTTCGATCAAACCGCACAAGAAGTTCAAGGCCGAGGTTTACGTCCTCAGCAAGGACGAGGGCGGCCGTCACACGCCGTTCTTTACGAACTACCGTCCGCAGTTCTATTTCCGCACGACCGACGTGACGGGAACCGTGAGCCTGCCGGAAGGCGTGGAAATGGTCATGCCTGGCGACAACGTCTCCATCGAGGTCGAGCTCATCACTCCGATCGCCATGGAGAAGACGATCCGCTTTGCGATCCGCGAGGGCGGCCGCACCGTTGGAGCGGGCCGTGTTGCCGACATCCTTGACTGATCAGCTATAACGGTAATTTCCAAAGGTCAGTAGCTCAATTGGTAGAGCACCGGTCTCCAAAACCGGGTGTTGGGGGTTCAAGTCCCTCCTGACCTGTGGATTTCTCCTCCTCCCGCCCTACACGATGTTTTCCAAACTCCGCAAATTCATGTCCGAGGTCCGCGTGGAACTCGGCAAGGCCCAATGGCCGTGGGATCCGAATGAAAAGGGCTTCCGTCGCTACAAGGAACTCACCGATTCCACGGTGGTCGTCCTCGTCGCGATGCTCATCCTCGGCGGATACATCGCGTTCTTCGATTTTATTCTCATCAATGTGGTCAGCTTCCTGACCCACCCCTAATTTTTATCTCATGGCATTAGACCCGAAAGACCAGTGGTTCGTCGTGCATGTTCTCTCCGGATTCGAGCAGAAGGTGCAGAAAGAAATCAACCGCCGCATCCAGACCGAGGAGATGGGAGACCTTGTTTACGAGGTGCTCATTCCCACCGAGCGCGTCCAGGAAATCAAGCGCGGCAAGAAGACCGAAACCACCCGCAAGTTCTTTCCGGGCTACCTGATCATCAACATGCACCTGCTCGACGAGAACAACCAGCTCGTTGAGAAGACATGGTATTTCATCAAGGATACCAATGGTGTCCTCGGTTTTGCCGGCACCAAGGACCGCCCGATCCCGATGCGCAAGAAGGAGGTCGAAAATCTCCTCGCCCAGGTGCGCGAGCGCGAGGATACGGTCAAACCGAAAATCAGTTTTGAGGTCGGCGACAAGGTCAAGGTCGCTGACGGTCCGTTCCAGAACCAGAACGGAATCGTCGAGGAGATCGATCCCGAGCGCGGGAAGCTGCGCGTTTCCGTCAGCATCTTCGGGCGCGACACTCCGGTGGATCTGGAATACTGGCAGGTCGAGAAGGCCTGACCTGCCCGGGGCTTTTTCCCCCGGCGGGATGAGGCCATTCCCTGATTGGCTATTTGACGGTGAAGGTCAGCGTGACGGGGGATGAATCTCCGTCGCAGGCCAGCTCCCACACACGGCCTTTGCTGCCGACGACTTCCAGAAGTCCCCCGCCGAATTCCCCATCCCCTTGACCGGACTGCTTTCCGTTTCCAGTTTTGAGCCAGTCCGCAAGCGCTCCGGACATGAGGGCTCCCGGTTTCCCGTCGGCTTCATGGGAGATGACGGAAAAGACGCCCGTTTTTCCAAGTTTTGAAAGGTCGAATTTCAACCGGCCATCCATGGCCCAGACATTGTCGCCTTTGAGAAAAACCCGGGCCAGGCTGTCCTGATTGGCGACGAACTCCAACGTGCCTTTGGGAGTGACCCTCAAAGAGGCGAGATTGTTTGAGATCGCCTCGCCGTGAAGAACAAGAACACCTTCCCCTCCCTTTGCATCATCCGAGAAGCCTCCGCCAACGACGAGCATTCCGGAATTGGCGAAATGAGCGTTGATTGCCCCGCCGTCCAGCACGGTGAGTTGTCCGGACTGCTGCCGGCCGTTTCCCCCGATGCTCAGGTTGCCAAACTTCAAGACCCCGCCTTCTGGCACAGTTAAACAGGCTGCGCCGGATATAAAAATGTTGCCGGGATCGCCGGCCCACTGGCGATCCACGAGGGCCGGCTGGTCGATATTCGTCGCGCCGGCGACATCCACGCGCTCGTTGGCGGCGGGAAGGTTACCTCCGCTCCAGTTCGCGGGGTTTGAAAACAACGAGTCGCCCCCTTCGTTGGTGAATATCGCCCCCTCGATGCGGGCAAGTCCTGAAAAGCAGGCGGCCGCCGCCAGCGCGCGGGAGAGCAACGGGAGAGGTTTCACAAGGCCACGCATAGCGTGCAAAATGAGGATTTCAACCTAAAGTCCAACAGGAGAGCCTTCCGGGAGCGGCTCAGCCGGTTGTTCTTAGGCCACTTGCGATGGCATTGACGCTGAGGAGCACATCGCGGAGAAGAGCCTGTGCCTCGTGCGGAGATGAGATGGTGGAACTGCGCCAGCGTTTCAGCAATTCCACCTGATGAATGTGAAGACCGCGGAGAGCCGTGTCCCGCAAGGCAAGGGTTTTCAGCATGCGGGGACGGCGGGTTTCCAGACTGCCGCCGAAGACCGCGGCAAGCATTACTCTGGTTTTGTCGAATTCCCCGAGAATGATTTCCAGCAGTGCCTCCCTGGCCGGGGCGTCCGTTACGAGACCGGCATAGAGGCTCATCATTTCCCGGTCCGCACTCGCAATGTTCGTCTCCGCGTTGGTCAGGACGTAATACAGAAACGGTGAGGATTTCAGCGAACCGGCCAGCCGTGCGAAAAGGTCCTGATGTTCGCTGGACAGGCTCTGCAGCGCCGAGCCCACCCCGAACCAGCCGGGCAGGTAGTGCCGGCACTGGTTCCAGCCGAACACCCACGGAATTGCACGGAGATCGGAAAGCGTGCGCTGTCCGGTCCGCCGGGCGGGACGCGAACCGATCCGGCTCGCCTCGAGCGCGTCGATAGGCGTGGCCCCGGAAAAATAGGTCATGAATTGCGGATGACCGATGAGCTGTGAATACGCCGCGCGGCTTGTGATTGAAAGGAACTCACAGATCTCCGGGAACACCTCATTCGCGGATTCCGGGTGCTGGCCGAGCGAAACCCCGGCCACCCCGGCCTGGAGTAGTTCGAGATTGTAAACGGCCGAATCCAGGTTGGAGTATTTCTGCGGGATGGTTTCGCCTTGCTCGGTCAGCCGCAGATCCCCCTGCACCGACCCGTGGGGCAATGCATCGAGGAAACGATGAGTGGGACCCGCGCCCCGGCTGATGGTTCCGCCACGCCCGTGAAAGAAGCGGATCTTTGTTTCCGCGGCTGCTCCCGTGGAGGAGAGAGCCGCCTGAGACTTGTGCAGAGCCCATTGGCTGGAAAAAATCCCGCAGTCCTTGTTGCTGTCGCTGTATCCGATCATCACCTGCTGGACCGGGCGTTCCTGCCGGAAAGAAAGGACCTGCATCCGTTCGGATTTCTGGAAGACCAAGCTGCGTGCGGTCACCGGATGGGCAAGGAACTCCTGCACAATGCCCGGACCCATTTCCAGGTCTTCCAATGTTTCAAAAAGCGGGACGACCGGAATTCCGCATAGCAATCCCTCCGGCGTCCAGCGGGCGAGACCGGCCTCCCGGGCCAGAAGGTAAACCACCAGAAGGTCGGACAGGCGGCGGGTCATGCTGACAATCAGCGCGCCGATTCCCTCCAGTCCGTGGCTGTTAATGTGTGTGCGGAGGACCGAGTAGCATGACAGGACGTCATCGGCATGCTTGCCGCATTTCGCGCCGGATCCCAGGAACGGCCGCGGCGAAGCGAGTTCCGCATTGAGAAATTTCAGGCGACGGTCTTCGTTCCACTTGGAAAAACCATGGTCGGCGGCTCCGCTTTCCTTGAGCAGTTCATCCATTGCGAGGTCGTGAAAGCGGCTGTTCTGCCGGATATCGAGCGCAGCAAGATGAAATCCGAACACGTCGAGTGCCCGGCGAACAGGCAGCACCGCGGTGTCGGCGAGCCGCCCCGCTCCCACCGCATAAAGCGAATCGGAGAGTTTCGCGAGATGCACATCCATCTCCAGCGGCGTGTGGTAATGCCTGGCCTTTTCCTCAAGCGAATAATCCTCCCCGGGCAGCGGGGTCATGGGAAGTTTCGACTGGAGAAGGAGGACAAATTGACGCCACGGTTCATCGGAATGCTGCCGGGCGAGGATTTCCGCGAGCTCGGGATTTTCCGACCAGAGCTCCACAAGGACTTTGTCGAGCTCCGCGGGGGCCTCCTGAAAATTGCTTGAGAGCGGAAGCTTGGCGGCGAGTTCGGACAGCTGCCGCCGGATGACCAGCAGCGCGTTCAACCGCAGCTTCTGCAGAGTTTCCGCTGTCACCCCGGCCGTGACCAGGGGATGCCCGTCCCGGTCCCCTCCCACCCATGTTCCAAAGCGCACCTTCGGCCAGACATGAGGGTCTTCCAGAAGAGTCGGATCGAAGTTGCACGAGCGCCAAGCCTGGTGGAGGCGCTCGTCCAGCCGCGCAAGCGCATACGGGAAAACCTCCCGCAGATAAAAAAGCACGCCGCGCCGCTCTCCCGGGACGTCCGGTTTCTCCAGCAAAATCTCGCCCGTGCGCCACAGTCTCTCAAGAACCACCTTGATCTCGTCGCGGAGAGCGTCCCGCTCAAGCGGAGTCATCTGGCTGTTGTCGCGGGCGGTCAGCAGCCGGTAGATCATCCTGTGCTGCTCCAATACGGCCGCGCGCTTGGCCTCGGTCGGGTGCGCTGTCAGGACGGGTTCGATCCGGATCTGGTGCAGCGAAGCGGCGATCTCCTCCGCAGAAAGCCCGGCATCCTTGAGGCGTTGGAGCTCCTGCGCCCAAAGGCCCGGCTCGTCCGCCGGGCCGTTCTCAATCTCGCGAAGCCTGCGGGTCCGGGCGGATGCGCCCTCTTCGACCATGTTCAAAAGTTGAAATGCCATCGAGCACGCCTGCTCGACTCCGTCAACGCGACCATCCTTCGTCCCGATCCAGGGGAGTCGGGCCGCCACCTCTTCCTGTCCGAGTTCGCAAAGAACCTCCCGCAGGCAGCCCATCAAAAATTCCAGATCCGCACTGATCTTCTCAAACCCCGAAGCGATGTATTCAGCAGTCGTCTTCACCCTCCTCTTATGTTTGCCAATTTTGTAAAAAATGCAACCGCTGGATGCGACGCTGCTTTTCCCGGTTGCGACCGGTTGTTCCGCTGGAGGAGCGTTTTTCCTTCCGTGTTCGGGATTCCCGGCTTGCCAAAGGGTTTGGGGAAGTTTAGCAGAGAGGTTCAATGGCAGCAGCAAATGATCTCCGCAAAGGCATGGCGATCCGTTACAACGGAAACCCGGCCATCGTTCTCGACGTCCAACACCGTACCCCGGGAAACCTCAGGGCATTTGTGCAATGCATCATCCGCTACATCGGCACCGGAAAGTCCGCCGACATCCGGTTTTCCTCGACGGAAAAAGTCGATCTGGTGGATGTCAACCGGCAGCAGTTGGAATTCAGCTATGCGGACCATCAGGGCTACCATTTCATGGATCCGGAGAATTTTGAGACGATCACCCTGCATGATGACCTTGTTGCCGAGGGAAAAGATTATCTGGTGGAGAACCTCAAGGTCGAGGTGCTGAGCATCGAGGGCCGCCCGGCGCAGGTTCTGCTACCTTCCTCCGTCAGCCTCAAGGTGACCGAGTCGGCTGAGGGAATCCGGGGGGATTCCGCGAACAATGTTCAAAAGCCGGCGACTCTCGAGACCGGTAAAGTGATCAACGTGCCCCTTTTCATCAAGGAGGGGGAACTGATCAAAGTCAGCACGGCCGACGGCTCCTATCTGGGCCGGGCATAACCCCGCCGTGGCCGGAAAACGCCGCCCCCAGCGCAACAAGCCGGTCCGTTTTCATGCTGCGATTGCCGGAGCCATTCCGGAACACGTCCCCACGCGCTGGGTGAAATTCGTTGTCGGGATTTTCCTGCTCCCGCTGGCGTGGATTCTGACGCAGACATTCTTTACCGCTTTCGCGCGAACGACCGTCCGCGACGCGTTCTGGATCACCGAGGAGTTCTGGTTTTTTTCGCTCGGGTCGGTCCTGTGGCTCGTTGCGTTTTTCGGCCTGCCCCGCCCGCTGTGGATGTATGTCTTCGGCCACGAGCTGACCCACGCGTTGTGGGTTTATCTGATGGGCGGCCAGGTCCACCGGTTCCGCGTCACGAAGGAGGGCGGGCATATTCTCACCGACAAGACGAATACCTGGATCGCCCTCGCCCCGTATTTTTTCCCAATCTACAGCCTGCTCGTGATCGCCATCTACGGCATCGCGGCCATTTTCATCGATGTGACTCCATACCGTCAGCTTCTCTACGCATTGATCGGGCTCACCTGGGCGTTCCATCTTTCCTTTACCTGCTGGATGATTCCCAAGGGTCAGCCTGACCTCACCTACGGAGGGACCTTCTTTTCCCTCGTGCTGATTTACCTTCTCAACCTGGCGCTCTTGGCTGTTCTCCTGATCATCGCATCTCCCGGGGTTTCCTGGACGGGATTCGCGCGGGATCTCATCAGGAACTCGGCGGAATTTTCCCACCAGATCCTGCGTCTTGCCGCGAAGATATAAGGAACATCGGTTCCTTCCGGGGGTTCCGGATCCGCAAAAACATTCAAAATGCGCCTTGTCGCGTGACGCGAAAGAGATATTGTTTTCAACCCACGCCAGGGTAGCTCAGCGGTAGAGCAGGGGACTCATAAGCCCTTGGTCGGGAGTTCGATTCTCCCCTCTGGCACCAACAATCCATTATGGCCAATACCAAATCTGCAGCTAAGAGCGCGCGTCAAACCTTGCGCCGCCGTGAACGCAACTCAGGAGTCATCACCGGGCTCAAATCCGAACAGAAGAAGTTCCGCAAGGCGCTTGCCGACGGCAAGCCCGATGTCGTGAAGGCGGAGTTCGTCAAATTGACTTCGGCGCTGGACAAAGCCGCCAAGCGCGGAGTGATCCATCGCAACGTGGCCGACCGGAAAAAAAGCCGGCTGACAAAAGCCCTCTCAAAGGTCAAAGTCTGACGCTGGCGGAATCCGGCTTTTCGCCCTTCGCGGGGACGGTGGCCGGAAAAAGAACTTCGTACGGCTATTCAGCCGCGCGATCCCGGCAGATCCAGCGGGTGTCGCCCAGACCTTTTTTGAATGCCTCAAGGGCCGCCGGTGACGAATTGATCCGGAGATTGCTGAAGGATCCGTCCTCGTTCTGCCAGCGTTCGTGCCAGTAAACGGCGGCCTTGATGCGCGGGTATCCGGGAATGAGCGTGAACGCGTCGCTGAACCATTTCGCCTTGTCTCCGGCTTTCGGAAATTCTCCGACGCCGAATTCCGCGAGCATCACGGGCTTGTCCGGGTCGAGCGCCGTGATCTCCTTGTATGGCCAGGCCAGTAGGTCGCCAAATTCCGCCCAGTTTCCATCTTCACGGAACTGCTTTCCGTAAACGCTCAGGCCGAGCCAGTCCACATAGTCGGGCCCCGGATAATACGAGGCCATGAGGTTCCAGTAATCATTGACTGCGGGGAAGGCGTTGACGTGATAAACCCACAGGACATTGTGCGCTCCGCGCGCTCTGACCCGGTCCACGACGTATCTCCAGGCATTCTTGAAAACGTCGGGGCCGCCTTTCTCCGCGCCATAATACGCGCCAGACCAGGGGAACCAGTCGCCGTTCATCTCGTTGCAGAATGAGACCAGGAATGGCTTTCCGAACGCCTTCGCGCCGTCCGCCCAGGAATCGATATAAGCATCCCACTTCCCCGCGAGAATCTCACGGAGTGAGAATTTGTCCGGCCCCTTGTTCTGGTCGTAGGGTTTGTCCCAGGGCGACCAGAAGACGAGGGGGACGGCTCCGTGCCGGTCGATCAGCGAGAGGTTGGCGGATGGAAAGCTCTGCTCCCCCCAGTAACTTGAGGAGGCGATGATGACGGGGGATTTTCCGGCAAGTTCCTCGAAGTTTTCGATGCCTTCCAAAGTGACGTTATCCTCGGTCTCGCCGAAATCCATGTAGGCACCGAAACAGACGCCGTTCTTATCCAGGAGGGAGGCGCTTTCCTCTCCGGCGAAAGCCGGCGCTGCAAGCAGCAGTCCGATTAAGAATATGCGCCCGGTCATGGGATGGAAATCGAGGCGGTTCGCTGAAGTTTTCCCCATCCCACCCAGGCACCGCGCACGGCTTGCACAATGGATTTCCAGATGACGTAGCTCAGCAGGGGGCGATAGATGAACCTTTGAGGAATGATCCTCAAAGCGTCCCTGAGCGGCAGACCTTCCATCCGGACCGCCGTCGCGGCAAGCACCACGTCGCAGCCGAGGAACGCGAGAAAATACGGGAGGATATCTCCCGAGTGGCCCATCAGGATGGATTGCAGGAAGAGGATGTCGATGAACGGGGAAAAGGCGACCAGGGCGACCTGGAAAAACCAGATCCCGGGAAGGCTGAACCAGCCGAGCGCCTTGAACCGCGGGTTGAACATGATGTCGCGGTGCTTCCATGTGCACTGCAGCGTGCCGTAGGCCCAGCGGAATCTCTGTTTGGCCAGAGTGGAAAATGTCTCCGGTGCTTCGGTATGGGCGATCGCTTTCGGCTGGTATTCGATCCGGTATCCGGCCTTGTGGATCGCAAGAGTCAGGTCGGTATCCTCCGCCAGCGTTTCGTAGGAGAATCCCCCCGCCGCCAGAATGGCGGATCTGCGGATCGCGCTGATGGCTCCCGGAGCGACCGTGATGCAGTTCCATGCGGCATAGGCCCTGCGGTCGAGATTGAACCCGCTGACGTATTCCAGATCCTGGCATCGCGCGAGGAATGTCCGGAGGTTTCCCACACGGGCATGCCCCGAAACCGCCCCGATGGCCGGATCATGGAATGCCGCGACGAGATGGCGGATGGCATCCTTCTCGAAGCGCGTGTCGGCATCGACAAAGACCAGAATTTCATTCTCCGTGGAATTTACTCCATTTTGCAGGGCATGAGCCTTGCCCTGATTTGGCTGGGTGATCAGGCGGACCCTCGGATCTCCCGTCGCAGAAACCGCCTCTCCCGTCCGGTCGGACGAGCCGTCATCCACGACGATGACTTCCATTTTTCCGGAGTAGTCGGAAGCCAGAATCGATCCGATGGTTTTTGCGATGACCTTTTCCTCGTTAAACGCGGGGATGAGAACCGAGACGCACGGCTCCGGGAAGGACGGCTGGTCCGGCGGCGGCTTGTGCAGGCGTGAAAGAATCACGACAAGGACCGTCCGGGCGAGAACGAGAATCGTCCCCAGGACCAGAAACGCGCGCACGAAGTCCTGGAGCAGGTGCAGGATTTGAAATCCGATTCCGCTCGCGAACGAGTGGAAATTGATTTTTTCCGTCGTCACGGAAGGCATGATCCGGGCCTCGTCAATTCCGAGGAGTTCCCCGATCGTAAGGATCCGGTCGCCTCGCTCCCGCAGGTAGTCTATGAGGGAGGGAAGCGCGTCGAGCGTGGCGCTGCGATCTCCTCCTCCGTCGTGCAGCAGGATGATGTTTCCTTTGCCGCGGTCGGCCTTCACCAGCTTGAGGAGCTCTTCCGGACCGGGCTTCTGCCAGTCCCGAGGGTCGATGTTTTCGAGAACGGTCAGGTATCCCTGCGACTGGGCGATCTCGATGGGGACGAGTTCCTCAAGATCGGTGGGCTGGGAGTCGGCATTGTATGGGGGGCGGAACAGGGTGGTGGATCGTCCTGTTAACGATTCGATCAGGCGCTGGGTGGCATTCAGCTCCAATCGGACAATGGAAGCGGGTTCCTCGGCGAGGTTGCTGTGCGTGAACGAGTGGTTGCCGATCTCGTGCCCCTCGGCGATGATTCGTCTGATGATGTCCGGGTAGCGCTCGGCTTCACCGCCGACGACGAAGAATGTGGCTTTGACGCCTTTTGCTTTAAGGATGTCGAGGATGGCCGGCGTCCATTCCGGATCCGGGCCGTCATCAAACGTGAGGGAAACATTCTCCGCTTGGTCTCCACCCATGCGAAAGAGAGTCGGGTGCGACGGAGGTTCCTCATAACTCGACGAGATGGCGCCTTCCGGGTTCCGGGAAAAACTGCGCCGTCCTTCCGCTGTTGTCGGGTCAAGGCTGACCACTTCGCCTTTTCCGATGGACGTGATGGTTTCCCCGTCCTCGATCGAGCGGCCGAGCATTTCCGGGGCTATGTCGGTCTGCGCGCCGATTGTCTTCCAGATCGCCGGATCCTCGAGTCCCAGGCGATTGACGATGACCCCGCCCAGTCCGTAGGCGCGGACCGCATTCCATTCGTTGGCGAACGAAGCCGCGTCGAGGAACCAGACGTCGTGGCCTTTTCCCTCGTAGTAGTAGGAAAACCAGCCGTTGAATGTCGGGGCATCATCTCTGACGCTCGTGCAGCCGGCATTTCCCGCCCGGCTCATCGCATCGGCAAAGGAAATCTGCTCGCCCGCCACGGAACCCTCCTCCCAGTCGGAGCCGTAGCTGCCGAGGGAGGCGATCCATTGTCCCGGTTCTCCGCAGTGGCTGATGACTTCGACCCAGCCGTCAAACCAATCCTGCGAGGCCAGCGGGCCCGCGGGGTCGCCTTCGCCGTTTTCATCGTGAAGGAGCGCGACAAAGTGGTCCACGTGGGGCGAGAGTCGGTCGAAATCCCATGCGGCAAAGGTCGAGTCCATCGTGACGCAAAGCCAGGTTTTTAACCCCATCTTTTTGAGGCCGTCCGCGATGAAGATGACCAGATCCGAAAGCTCGTTGTCCTCGCCGGCGTCCACTTCCTCCCAATCCAACACGACTCCGGAGGCACCGGCTTCCTTGAGGAGTCCGGACAGTTTGGTCACAAAAAGCTCCTTTTTCCCGTCGTCCGCCCGCATGAGGGATTCGACGGCCTCGGGGATCCTTCGGCTGCCGTTCAAATTTGTCAAAACCGGCATGATTTTGAGACCCTTTGGAGGCTGAATCCGGTCGAGTGCGGCATCAGAATCCTCCTGGGGCCCCTCTTCAAGATCCGTGAACGAGAGCCATTCCGGGCACAGGTGGGTCAGCAGATTCTCATGCAGTTTCAGAGAGCGGATGGCGTCCTCATCCCAGCCTGCGAAAAATGCGGCTTTGATTCCGGCGTTACCGCCACGCGCGGGACCCACGGGTTTGGGAGCCGGCTTTTCCCTGGCCAGCAACTTCAGAAGAACCCTGTCCTTGTTGCTCCCCGCCGGCAGAGTGGCGTTTTTTTGGTAGGCGCGGATCTGCTGCTTGAGGTTTTTCAGCGAGTTCGGGGAATCGAGCGCGGGAGCAACAAAAAGGGCCCGGAAAAACAACCCCAAGCCGATTGCCGCGAGGATCGCTCCAAGGCACGCGAGGATTTTGAAACGCACCCAGCGCCCCCCCCCGACATCCTGGAATACAAATCCGTGTTTTCGCATGTGAGCCGGTCCGGGCTGCCCGGACCGAAAAGATTTAACAAATTATCATATCACGCGCCCTACTGGATATCAAGGCGATCCGGCGGCCTTGTGGTGCCGCCGATTTCATCTTCCGGACCGGGGAATCCGCAGCCGCTATTCATTGCGCCTGACGCCGCCTATGGGCACATGGGTCAGGAGGCGGTGATGAGTTGGCGAAGGACGAATGGCAGGATCCCGCCGTGGCGGTAGTAATCGACCTCGATCGGGGTGTCGATCCGGAGCTTCACCGCAAGGGATTCTAATTTTCCATCCTTGCGGGTGATCGTAAGGGTCACGTCCTGCCGTGGCTGGACGTCCTCGCCGAGTCCGGTGATGTCGTAGGTTTCCGTCCCGTCCAAGCCAAGCGACTGGGCGGTGACACCGTCGGGGAATTGCAGCGGGAGCACTCCCATGCCGACGAGATTGGAGCGGTGGATCCGTTCGAAGCTCTGGGCGACGACGGCTTTGACGCCGAGCAGGCGCGTCCCCTTCGCGGCCCAGTCGCGGCTTGATCCCGTTCCGTATTCCTGTCCGGCGAAGATGACAAGCGGGGTTCCGGCAGCCTGATATTTCATACAGGCGTCGTAGATGCTCAACTGCCCGCCGTCCGGTTGGTGGATCGTGAGTCCGCCCTCCACTCGGGTTCCGTCGGCCTTCGGCGGGATCATGAGGTTTTTGATCCGGACGTTGGCGAATGTTCCGCGCGTCATCACCCGGTCGTTGCCGCGGCGGCTCCCGTAGCTGTTGAAGTCAATGGCCTTGATGCCGTTTTCAACAAGGTATTTTCCGGCTGGTGAGCTGGGCTTGATCGCTCCGGCGGGAGAAATGTGGTCGGTGGTGACGGAGTCCCCGAAGATTCCCATCGCGCGGGCGCCGGTGATATTTGCGATCGTGCCGGCCTCCATTCCGAAGCCTTCGAAGAACGGGGGTTCCTGGATGTAGGTGCTCGCCCGGTCCCATTCGTAGATCTGTCCGGTGCTGGCAGGCACCTCGTTCCACTTCGGATTCTGCTCGGCGAATCCCGTGTAGAGCTTCTGGAAGACTTCCGGCTTAAGGGCGGACTGCATCTCGGTGCGGATTTCCTCCAGCGACGGCCAGATGTCTTTGAGATATACATCCACGCCGTCCTTGTCTTTTGCGATCGGCTCTTTCGACAGATCGATATCGACGCGGCCCGCGAGGGCAAAGGCGACAACGAGGGGAGGGGACATCAGGAAATTTGCACGGATGTTCTGGTGGATGCGGGCCTCGAAATTCCGGTTGCCCGAGAGGACTGCCGCCGTGACGAGGTCGTTCGCGACGATGGCGGATTCGATCTCCGGGTTGAGCGGACCCGAGTTTCCGATGCACGTCGTGCACCCGTATCCCACGATCTGGAAGCCGAGCTGGTCGAGGTAGGGCTGGAGGCCGGATTTTTCTAAGTAATCCTTCACGACCCGCGAGCCGGGCGCGAGTGATGTCTTGACCGCGGGATCGACGCTGAGCCCGCGTGCGACGGCTTTTTTCGCGAGGAGACCCGCGCCGAGCATGACGCTCGGATTGCTGGTATTCGTGCAGCTCGTGATGGCGGCGATGAGGACGCTGCCGTCGCGGAGCGTGCTGTCCTGCTTGTGATATGGCGACGAGGGAAGGTCCTTGAGCGGGTCGGGGGTAGGCCGGTCGGCGACCATCTCGGATTCGTCGGACGACAAGGCCCCGCTGACCTTGACGTTCGCGCTGCGGCCGAGATCGGCGGCGGATTTTCCATAGCCGCCTTCGGAGACCGGCCTGGTGAGGAGCGATGCGAAGGTGTTTTTGAGGTCGGGCAGGTTGATCCGGTCCTGCGGGCGCTTCGGTCCCGCGACGCCAGGCTGGACGGTCGAGAGGTCGATGTCGATGTCCACGCTGTAGGCGATGTCGCCTTTCTTCGGCATGCCGAAAAGATTCTGCGCGCGGAAATAATTTTCGAACGCACGGCACTGGGCGTCGGTGCGGCCGGTCGCCGCAAGGAAGTTAACCGATTCGGAATCGACTGGGAAGAAGCCCATCGTCGCGCCGTATTCGGGTGCCATGTTCGCGATCGTGGCGCGGTCGGTGAGCGGCAGCGTTGCGGCGCCGTCGCCGTAGAATTCCACGAATTTTCCGACGACCTTGGCCGCGCGGAGGAGCTGGGTCACATGGAGGGCGAGGTCGGTCGCGGTGACTCCCTCGCGCAGGCGGTTCGTCAGGTGGACGCCGACCACCTCCGGAGTCAGGAAGTAGACCGGTTGACCAAGCATTCCAGCTTCCGCCTCGATGCCTCCGACCCCCCATCCCACAACTCCGAGGCCGTTGATCATCGTCGTGTGGGAATCCGTTCCGACCAGCGTGTCGGGGTAATAGATGTCTCCGGATGCGGATGGCGAGGAAAGGACGCCCTTGGCAAGATATTCCAGGTTGACCTGATGGACAATGCCGATCCCGGGAGGCACGACGCCGAATGTCTGGAAAGCCTGCTGGCCCCACTTCAAAAACTGGTAGCGCTCGCGGTTCCGCTTGAACTCCATTTCCAGGTTCAGCCGGAGCGCATCCGCCGAGCCGTAGAAATCGACCTGCACCGAGTGATCCACGACGAGGTCCACCGGCACGAGCGGCTCGATGATCGCGGGGTTGCCGCCGAGACTTTTGACAGCGCTGCGCATCGCGGCGAGGTCAACGAGAAGCGGCACCCCGGTGAAGTCCTGCAGGACGATGCGCGCGACAACAAACGGAATCTCTTCCGTCGCCGGTGCCTTCGCGTTCCAGTTTGCCAGCGTCTCGACATCCTTCGCCTGAACTTTTTTTCCGTCGCAGTTCCGGAGGACTGATTCCAGAACGATCCGGATGCTGACCGGCAGCTTTGAGACTGGACCGATTCCCTTTTCCTCCAGGGCGATGAGCGAATGCAGGTGGCCGGTCTTGCCGTTGCCGAGGTCAAATGGACGAAGGGTGTCGAATGGCATGTTCATGAGTTTGGTAAATCAAGCAGGTTTCATGCGCATCGCGCAATACCGTGTAAAACAAAAATGAACGTCAGGATTTTCCATCAAGAGGCCCGGCGGATACTCTCGATTCGCACGCGCGGGGCCCAGAAAGACAAGCTCAGGGTGCGACGGTCTCGAGGTAGTTGAACTTTCCATCGGAAACCCGGACGACGATGCCTGACTTCGAGGGGTTTCTTTCGGCATCAAGAGTGATTGTTCCGGTGACTCCTTCAAAACCGCTTGTGGCGGCGAGGGAGGCTTGCATGGCGGCGGGGTCGGTGCCGCCGGCGCGGCGGATTCCATCCGCAAGAAAATCGACCGAATCATAGCCGAGGGCGGCGAGGGCGAGGGGATCCCCGCCGTTTGCCTCGTGGTAGGATTTGACAAACGCGGCGGTTTTTTCCGACGGCTCCCCCGCCGAAAAGTGGCTGGCGAAGTAGGTATTGTTGACGGCTTCCCCGCCCGCCGAAAGAAACTCCTGGGATTCCCATCCATCCGTTCCGATGAACGGCTGGTCGAGGCCGAGCGTCCGGGCCTGCCTGATGATTTTTGCGGCATCGGTGAAATAGGAGGGGAGAAAGATCACTTCCGGTTGGGCTGCCTTGATCGCCTGAAGCGCAGAGGCGAAATCGACCGATCCCTTCCGGTAGGTTTCCTTGGCGCCGATTTTCCCGCCGTGGTCGAGGAAATCCTTTTCAAAACTCGCGACGAGGTCCGCGCTATACTCGCTGTCCGGGTCCCAGAGTATGGCGGCGGAAGACACGCCGATCGAGCGGGCGAACTTCGACATGATGAGGCCCTGGAACAGATCCGAGTAGCAGACCCGGAAGATCATGGGGCCGGCTGCAGTGAGCTTGGAGTGGGTCGATCCGGGAGAGATCATCGGGATGCCGAGTTCTCCGGCCACGGGAGCCGCCTTCAGGGAACTCTCCGAGGTGACCTCGCCCAGCAGGGCCACGACTTTTTCCTTTTCAACAAGCTCGCGCACCGCCTGCGCCGCCCGTTCGGGGTCGGATTCGGTATCCCGGATCACCAGGTCGACAGGCTTTCCCGAGATTCCGCCAGCGGCATTCCATTCCTTCACGGCCAGTTTCATGCCGGCGAGGGCGGACTGTCCGAACGCCGCCTGCGCTCCGCTCAGGGGGAGGAATGCACCGACCGGGATTCCCTTCACCGGCGGGGGAGTGGGCGGAGCCTTGGGAGCTTCCGGGGCTGGTGTTTTCCCGCACGCCGACAGGAACACTGCCGCTCCGAGGGCCAATGCGGATGTATTGAACTTCACCGTGGCATTCTAGCGGCGGCCGCACGCCAAGGGCAATGGATTTTCCGCTGTCGGAAGCCTTGTCCGGGCGCGGCCAGTGCGTTTTGCCGGATTTCCAGTTTGCCAAACTCCACCTGTCGGGAGCATGGTCTCAAAGACATGTTATCCAACACGCGCGTTGTTGTCTGGGGCGAGTTTCGCCACGAAAAAGCGGACCCGAAAGTCGGCGCGATCTATCCTTTGGGCATTCATGGGACGATCGCGGATTTTCTCCGCCGGGATCCGGATCTGGACGTTTCGACGGCATGGCTGGACCAGCCGGATCACGGACTGGGCGGCGACGTTCTCGAGAAGACGGACGTTCTGGTCTGGTGGGGACACATCGCGCATCGGGAAGTTTCCGATGAGTTGGTGGCGCGGATCCATCGCAGGGTTCTTGAAGGCATGGGGCTGGTGGTGCTCCACTCCGGCCATTACTCCAAAATCTTCAAATCGCTCATGGGCACGACCTGCTCGTTGAAGTGGCGTGAGTCGACCGACAAGGAGCGGATTTGGAATATCGCCCCGCATCACCCGATCACGCAGGGGATCGGAGATTATTTCGAGATCCCTGCCGAGGAAATGTATGGGGAACCCTTTGGAATCCCCGCCCCGGACGAGCTGATTTTCATATCATGGTTCACCGGCGGCGAGGTGTTTCGGAGCGGGGCGACCTGGCAGCGGGGGAACGGGAAGGTTTTCTACTTCCGGCCCGGCCATGAGACCTACCCGGCCTACCATCAGGCGGAGGTTCAAAAAGTCATCGTCAATGCTGTCAGGTGGGCTCGGCCGACCGTCCGCGTTCCGGATTCCTGTCCGAATTCCCCGGCACTTGAACCCCTGCCCGAGGATCCCGAGGCGGCGGAGCGCTCCACGATGGGCTTCCGTTGATTTTAAACATGAAAAAACTCAAACAAAACCGAGTGCGCCTCGCGGTGATCGGAACCGGCGGCATGGCACAGTGGCATGCGGAGAAATTCAAGATCCTTCCGGGTTGTGAGCTTGTGGCCGCCTGCGATGTGGATCTGTCGCGCGCGCGGGAATTCGGCGGAAAGCACGGGGTCCCGGCCGCTTTCGGTGACACGGCTGCCCTGCTTGCCGAAGCGAATTTAGACGCAGTTACGATCGTCACCCCGGATGCTTCCCACACACAGCTTTCTCTCCAATGCCTTGAGGCGGGAAAACATGTGCTCTGTGAGAAGCCTCTCGCGCTGAACCATGCGGATGCCCGAAAAATGGTGGAAGCGGCGGAGAAGACCGGTCTCGTCAATATGGTGAATTTTTCATATCGCGACTGGCCGTGCATCCAGGCGGCCGCCGCGGCTGTCCGGCGCGGGGAGATCGGCGAACTGCGCCATGTGGAAGCCAGCTATCTTCAGGCATGGCTCCCGTCAAAGATCTGGGGCGACTGGCGGACGAAGGATTCCCATCTCTGGAGGCTCTCGACGAAGCATGGGAGCAAGGGAGTGCTCGGGGACGTCGGCGTGCACATTGTGGACTACGCGACATTTCCCTGCGGGCCGTTGAAGGAAGTTTTCTGCAGCATGAAGGCATTCCCGAAAGCTCCCGGCAACCGGGTTGGGGAATACGAGCTGGATGCCAACGATTCAGCCGTCCTCAACGTGGAATTTTCCAACGGCGCCCTCGGGACGATCCACACGAGCCGCTGGGTTGGCGGACATGCCAACCGCCTCGCGCTGAAGATCGCCGGAACCAAGGGAACGATCGCCATGGACTCGGAAATTTCCACCACTACCTACCGCGTCTGCAATGGCCGGGGCCTCGACAAATGTGAATGGCGGGAGGTCCCGTGCAAGCCGGTTCCCACAAACTACGAGCGCTTCATCGCGGCCATCCGTTCCGGAAAACCCGGCGAGCCGGACTTCGCCCGCGGCGCGGAAATTCAAAAGGTTCTCGACGCCTGCTTCGAATCGGATGCGGCGAGGCAGCCGGTCCGGATTTGATCAAATCAGATCCAGGCTTGAGATGACCGAAAGCCCGGGGATTTGGCGGAAGTGGAGATCGAATGTCAGGACGGCGGCCCCGATCCGCTGCGCGCAGCAGGCGATCACGGCGTCGGACTGCGGGATTTTCAAGCCCGAGCGATCCATCTGCCAGAGCAACTTCTCGACCTCGTTCCAGATCACATTGTCTGTCGGCACATAGACCATCACGTCCCAGAATTTCCGCAGGCGGTTCAGGGCGGCTTCCTGGCGGATGCCGCGAGCGACCTCGCAGCGCACCACGCCACAAATCGCCAGCTCCCGCCCGAAAGACGCGGTGGTCAAAAATGTCATCGGATCCAGCTTCCGGCGCGCCAGTCCGATCCAGTAGCTGCTGTCCACGAGAAGCGGCTTCATTTCCGCTTTCCGGCGCGATACAGACCGGCTCCTTCCGCGGCGCGCGCGGCCATGAGGTCGTAGGAGGGATCAAACATCGCGCCCAACTCCTCCGGGCTCATCCCCATTCCCTCGGCCGCCAGAGTCTGTAGTTTGGTTCTGCGGTCCGCCTCTCTCAGGACGTGCTCGATGGCGCGCGTCTTGTTCGTCGTGCCCATCGCCGCCATCACCCGCTTCAGCAGCGGGCCGTCCACGTTCAGCGTGATCTTCATAATGACAAAGCATGGTCTCTATGCCATACTTTGTCAATATGGGCTTTTGGATGCTGTCGCTGCGGGAGATTACCGCACGACCGGCACCCCGTCGCGGAGGATCTGCTCGACGAATCCGGTGTGGTATTTGCCTTTCCGGAAATCCGAGTTGCGCATGATCGCCTGCTGGAACGGGATCGTCGTTTTGATGCCGGTGATCATGTATTCGCCGAGCGCGCGGGACATGCGGCGGATGCAGGCCTCGCGGCTGGAGGCGGTGGAGATGACCTTGGCGATCATCGAGTCGTAGTGGGGAGGGATGGGATACCCCGCATAGGCATGCGAGTCGATCCGGATCCCGCGTCCCCCGGGAGCATAGTAAAGCTCGATATTTCCCGGGCACGGCTGGAAATTCTTTTCCGGATCCTCGGCATTGATCCGGCATTCGATGGCGAAGTGTCGCGGCTGGGCGTCGATGACGTAGTCGCTGAGATGTTCGCCTGCCGCGACCTGGATCTGTTGCTTCACGAGATCGCATCCATAGACCTCCTCGGTGATCGGATGCTCGACCTGGATGCGGGTGTTCATCTCCATGAAGTAGAAATTCCCGTGGTCGTCCACGAGGTATTCGATCGTTCCGGCATTCGTGTAGCCGACATTCTCACAGAGCTTGATCGAGGCGTCCCCCATCTTCTGCCGTAGGTCGGGGGTCATGAGCGGAGAGGGGCATTCCTCGACAATTTTCTGGTTCCGCCGCTGGAGCGAGCAGTCGCGTTCGCCGAGGTGGACGATGCGGCCGTGCTCGTCGCCGAAGACCTGGAACTCGATATGGTGAGGGTTGACGATGAATTTTTCGATATAGACGGCCCCGTTGCCGAATGCCTTCTCGGCCTCCATGCGCGCGGCATGGTAACCTTGGATCAGGCTGCCCTCGTTGCTCGCGATCCGCATTCCCCGTCCGCCGCCACCGGCCACCGCCTTGATCATGACCGGATACCCGATCTTCCGCGCGATCTTGATCGCCTCGGCTTCGGAGTCGACCGTCCCGTCGCTTCCCGGTGAAATGGGAACCCCGGCATTCCGGGCGCATTCCCGGGCGGAATTCTTGTCACCCATCAGTCGGATCGCCTTTGCCGGCGGCCCGATGAACTTGATGTTGCAGCTCGCGCAGACCTCCGCGAAGTGGGCGTTTTCGGCAAGAAAGCCGTATCCCGGATGGATGGCATCCACGTCCGCGATTTCGGCGGCGCTGATGATCCGGTCCATCTTGAGGTAGCTGTCCGAACTGGAGGCGGGTCCGATGCAGATTGCCTCGTCTGCGAGCTGGACGTGGAGGCTGTCGAGGTCGGGCTCGGAATAAACCGCCACGGACTGGACGCCCAGTTCCTTGCAGGCCCGGATGATCCGGAGCGCGATCTCGCCACGGTTGGCGATCAGAATTTTTTTGAACATGGATTATTTGAGCCGGAACAGCGTCTGTCCGAACTGGACCGGTTTTCCATTCTCCGCGCAGATCTCAACGACGGTTCCCGAAACCTCCGCCTTGATCTCGTTCATCACTTTCATCGCCTCGATGATGCAGACGACCGTCTCTCCGGTGATCTGCTGGCCGACGCTTACAAATGAGGCCGCATCGGGGGAGGGAGAACCGTAAAACGTCCCGACCATGGGGGATTTAATCTCGATCCCCGCTTCCTCGGGGGCAGGGGAGGCGGAAACAGGTCCAGCCGGGCATGGCTGGGCAACCGGGGCGGCAATGGCCTGCGCCGGTCCGGAAGTGACAAACTGAACCGGCCGCCCCGCTTCGCCGGTCTTCAGGGTGATTTTAAAGCCTTCCCGTTCCATCTTGAAGACGCCGATCCCGTTTTTTTTCATGAGATCGATGAGCGTGCGGATTTCTTTTAGGTCCATGCGTTTGGTGTTTTTGACTGAAGGCAAAATTGTGACATGCGCGAATCCGCACGGTCAAGACATTGGATGCGACAATCCTGTGGCGGGGTGAATTCCGGGTGCGGCGCGAAGGCAGTATGTCTCCAAAGCCGAGCTGCGGCAGGGTTGGGGCTTATGCCGGTATCGAGCGCCAGAGCAGGATTACGATTGTTGCCAGGATCAGGCAAAGGACCAGAAATTTGATCCGTGCATTTTGAAGCTCCCGGGCAGGCAGCGGCTTCCGTTTTCCACTTTGTTTCGCGCTCCTCGGGCCGCGGGCACCATTGAGGGAGATCGCGGGGGCGGAGCTTTCGATCCGGAGCTTGATACGCTGCTTTTCGCGCGACCGCTGGGCTTCGAGTTTGGCCGGCAGGGTGCGGAGCTGTCTCTCTAGCTCCTGTTCCTTGCGGTGCAGTTCCTCGGCTTCCCTTTGCAGGCGGCGTTCTTCGGCCGACAGCTTGTTCGAGCGGGCAGGGGAAAAACGGGCCATGGTTTATTTCGCGGATGAGAGCCAGATCCAAACCAGCAGGCCGATCACGCCGAGTGCCTGGAGGGGCAGGGTGAAAGCGAAGCCGCTTTTCAGCCAATAAGAAAATCCGCGCTCCTCATACATCCCGTAATCGCCGTCGATACTTCCTTGAACGGAGGACTCGACCGGAGATTCCGGGGAAATCTTCGCCTGCGCCTTGCTGTATTCCGCGCGGGCATCTTCGACCGAGCTGATCGCCTTGCTGAGTTCGCGGGGGAGCTCGCCGCCGCTCCAGGACTTTGAATTGATCGACTCCAGATGCCGCAGATGCTGGGTGAACGAGTTGTAAATCGAGTGGAGTTGCTCCAGGCGCTTCTGTGTCTCCTCGACCTCCCGCTGCACGACAACCAGCGAGCGGGTGAGTTTGTCCAGCATTTCGGCCCGGCCGCTGTCGAGCTCATCCTGTCGGCGCTTCAACTCCTCAAGCCGATGCTTCTCCCGCTCGATTTCCTCCTGCTTCTGTTTCAGGCTCTCCAGTTCCGCGCGGACCTGCTGGACTTTGTCTCCCAGCTCTCCGGAGGAATCGTCTTCGAGGTCGAGATACTCGTCTTTGTTGTAGTCGGCAGGCATGTCAAATAATGATTTGCACAAGTTGTATCTCCGCCTGCGAGGAATTCCAGCGAAAAGCAGTCACGTATCGGTTTGAGTGGATCTTGGCCGCGGCGGAATCGCCTCTTTCCCTTTCACCTCCGTCGTGCTTGGCTTTGCGCATGTCAGGGGATTTTGTGGTATCGCTTGCTGAATCCGACCCGTCGGAAAAATTCCGGAGGTTGATCGAGGTGGGGCTGGCGCTGACGTCGGAGAGTGACCTTTCAACTCTTCTCGGGCGGATTCTGCTTGAGGCCAGAAGGTTCACCTGCGCGGATGCCGGAACACTTTATCTGGTGACCAAGGATGGCAGGCTTCAGTTTAGCGTCGTTCAGAACGATTCCCTCGACCATTCGGAAGTGCTCGTGGGCAACGGATCTTCTCCGGTGACCATGGAAATTTCTCCGACCAGCATCGCCGGCTGCGTCACGGTAACCGGTTCGACTCTGAACATCCCCGATGTCTACGAAATCCCCGGGACCTGCGGGTTCCATTTCGACCGCAGTTTCGATTTGAAATCCGGCTACCGCTCGCGCTCGATGCTCGTGGTCCCCATGAAAAATCCGAAAGGGAAAATCGTCGGGGTCATCCAGCTGATCAACGCCCGTTGCCCGGGGTCCGGGAAAGACACGGCATTTTCGTCCGACCAGGAGGAACTCGTGCTTTGCCTGGCTTCGCAGGCGGCCGTGGCTTTGGACAATGCCCGGCTGACTGGCGACCTCCGCCGCTCCTATGCCGAGGCCATTCATCACCTCGCCAAAGCTGCCGAGTATCGGGACAAGGATACCGGCCGGCATATCGAGAGGGTTGGCCGTTATGCGGCGGCGATCGCAGGTGCCATGGGCCTCCCGCAGGATTACATTTCCGACCTTTTGCTCGCGGCAACCCTCCATGACATCGGGAAGCTCTCGATCCCGGATTGCATTCTTCAAAAACCGGGGAAGCTCACCTCTGACGAATACCGCGAGATGAAATGTCACGCCAGCCTTGGGGGCGAGATCCTCGCTGGAAGTGAAAATCCGGTTCTCCGCCTTGCCTCGGAGATAGCCCTTTCCCACCATGAGCACTGGGATGGATCCGGCTATCCCCACGGACTGAAAGGCGATGAGATCCCGGTCTCCGGGCAGATCTGTGCGGTTGCGGATGTCTTCGATGCCCTCTGTTCGGCCAGGTGCTACAAGAGCGCATTCGGAATGCAGGAATCCTGCGAGATCCTGAAGCAGGAAAGCGGCCGCCATTTTTCTCCCGCCGTGGTGGATGTGTTTTTCCGGATCAAGGACCGGATCTCGGAAATCCGCGAAGAGTTCGCCTGAGAATTCCGAAAGCAAACCCGCGACCGCCGTCGCGATATCGTTTCTCAGGGAAAAATTTTTGCGAGGTGAAAGAGAGTGTTCTTCGTCAACGCCCGCCTGCGGGTCATCATGCTGGTGTTACAAATCTGTTACAATAAGCAACTTGAATAAATGGTTTTGCCCTGCTTTCATGCCCCCCCTGTCATGTTCTTCCTTGCGGCCAGTGTTTCCGATCCCACCCTGCTCACCTACGTCTTCCTGGTTCTCGCCATCCTGCTGGCTCTGAGTTTTGAATTTGTCAACGGGTTCCACGACACGGCCAACGCGGTCGCCACGGTCATTTATACGAATACCCTCAAGGCGACTCCGGCGGTGGTATGGTCCGGCATCTGGAACCTCATCGGGGTCCTGACCTCCTCCGGCCTGGTGGCTTTTGGAATCGTCGCGCTGCTCCCCGTTGAACTGGTGCTGAACATCAGCTCTGCCTCAGGGTTTGCGATGGTGTTTTCGCTGCTGATCTCGGCGATCCTCTGGAACCTCGGCACATGGTATCTCGGCCTTCCGGCGTCGAGCTCCCACACGCTCATCGGTTCGATCCTGGGAGTCGGGCTCGCCAATTCGCTGATGGGGCCCACCCACTCGATCACTGATGGTGTCAACTGGGCGAAGGCGCAGGACGTGGGGCTCGGCCTCCTGATTTCTCCGGTGGTCGGGTTTTGTGTCGCAGCTCTTCTTCTGTTGCTTTGCAAGGTTCTCGTGAAGAATCCCGCACTCTATAAAGCGCCCGAGGGAAAAACTCCGCCCCCGCTGTGGATCAGGGGAATCCTGATGATCACATGCACCGGCGTCAGTTTTGCTCACGGCTCCAACGACGGACAAAAAGGCATGGGACTCATTGTGCTGATCCTCGTCGGCATTCTGCCCGGAACCTACGCCCTGAAAATGTCCGCCGACCACTCCACCGTCTCCGATACTGCAGTCTCCGCGAAAGCACTCGGATCCGTATTTCAAAAATCCACGGCCGGGCTCGTTCTCGACGGCCAGGATTCCAACGACGCCCTCACCGACTACATCAAGACCTCTGGAGTGTTGTCGGCAAAGGTCTACGCCGGCCTCACCGACAAATGCGGCGACCTCTTCCGCAGGCTCGAAACGTCCGACACTTTCCAAGAACTCCCCGCCGACGAACGCGGGGCCGTTCGCACCGACCTGTATCTCATCTCGAAAACCATCGCGAAAATGGAGAAGACCGGGGCGATTTCTGACCCGGCGGAGATGGCCATGGCGGCCGGATTGAAGAAAAAGGGAGAAGGCCTCACCAACTTCATTCCTGACTGGGTGAAATACGCGGTCGCACTAGCACTCGGTCTCGGCACCATGATCGGTTACAAGCGGATCGTCGTGACGGTCGGGGAAAAAATCGGCAAAGACCACCTCACATACGCACAGGGAGCCTCGGCCGAACTCGTCGCCATGTCCACGATCATGGTCGCCGATCACTTCGGACTCCCTGTCAGCACGACTCATGTCCTCTCCTCGGGCATCGCCGGCACCATGGCCGCCAACAAATCCGGCCTCCAGATGGGCACGCTTCGAAATATCCTCATGGCATGGGTCCTGACCCTCCCGGTCTGCATCTTTCTCGGCGCTCTGCTCTTCGCATTCGCTCTGAACCTGATTGCCCTCCTCGGATTCAAATAATCCGATCCGCCCTCCCGGAGCCATTGCCCGATCCACGCGCGGAAAATCGGTCGTTTTTCCCTTGCACCCGGCGCCACTTTACCCCATGTTCCTACCCCCGCCACGACCCTATCGTCCAGCGGTTAGG
>QYQL01000166.1 GCA_007280915.1 Verrucomicrobiaceae bacterium
CTTTACCAATTATTGATGCGGCCGCATCAATAATTGGTAAAGCATATGGTTTTTTGGCGGGGCATTCTCGTGCGGCGGTCGTGGCGCTTGCAGTTCTTTCCGTTGCGGATAGCGTGGGGACATGTTCCGCATCCTGCTCGTCCTTGTTTTTTCTTCCATGCTTGCGCAGGTCCATGCTGATGCCGATGCGGAGTCAATCCTGCGTTCGGCGCGGGTGAATCCTCTCGGGCAGCCGATCGTTCTCGACGCCCAACTGCGGGCGGGCGGGGTGAAGGTTCCTTTTCAAATCGCCGTCTGCGATGGAAAAATCTCCTATCTTTTCAGCGATCCGGCCCAGGAGATCCTGCTGGGATTTGGTGATGAGGCTTCCACGCTTGAGGAACGCAAGGATGGTAAAACCCATGCGGTTTCGCCCGCGCGGTTCGACGATTCCGTCCGTGGCGGCCTGCTGACCTACGAGGATCTGGCGCTGCGGTTTCTCTATTGGAAAAACCCGAAGCTTATCGGCGAGGAAAAGGTCGGTCCGAGCACCGCCTATAAGATTGAGATTCCGGCGCCGCCCACGGCGACGGAATACGGGGTCGTCCGGGTCTGGGTGGACAAAAAACAGGGGGCGCTGACGAAGATCGAGGGCTACGACAGGCAGGGACGGCTCAGTAAAGTTTTTTCTGTTAATTCGGTCCAGAAGATTGACGGGCAGTGGATGCTCAAGCAGATGCGCGTCGAGCGGATTGATCCCGAGACGCGGAAAGCCACACTGCGAACGTATCTCGAAATCCTCGGAAAGGCCGGGAGTTAGCGACCGGGGAGGGGTGGATACTCACCGGCCATGTCGGCGAGGGCGGCGACGACCGCATCCCGGTCCTCGCGATAGGTGACCCCGAACCAGCGGCTTTCCACTGGCAGGACCCGGACGGTTGCCACCCCGGCACGGATCAGGCCCGTCACCGCGTCCGGGATATAGAACTCGGATTTTTCCTCCGTTCCCTGCCGCGCAAGGAAAGAAACAAAAAGCTTCTCCAGCCCGCAGAAGACGGCCGGGGAAAACCCCCAGCAATTCATCGAGACCCGCTCGTCGCCTAAGAATGTTTCACCTGTCACATCGTCTACAATCCGATTGTCCCGCTTGTGGAGTTTTGTGAATTCCTTCACGCCCTCCAGCATTCCCTCCGGTGAGACGTGGCAAATGCCGCGCGAAACCTCGCCGCTCGGAGAGAGGGTGGATTCCAGTCGGTATCCGGCCATGCAGTAGTCCGTGCTCTCAGCAGCCTGCCCGGCCAAAAACTTCTGCACCCCGGAGATCGCTCCCCGTCCGTAAAAATCATCCGCGTTGATGGCGAGAAACGGCGTATCCACTGCCTCGCGCGCGCACCAGATCGCATGCCCGGTTCCCCAGGGTTTCACGCGCCCGTCGGGCACGGAAAATCCATCCGGCAGGTCGTTGAGTTGCTGGAAAACGTAACCCACATCGATGCGGTCCTCGAACCGGGATCCGACTTTTTCCCGGAATTCCTCCTCGAAATCCCGGCGGATGACAAAAACCACACGCGAGAACCCGGACAGGACCGCGTCATGAACGGAGTAATCCAGAAGCGTCTCACCGGACGGACCCACAGGGTCCATCTGTTTGAGTCCTCCGTAACGACTACCCATTCCGGCAGCCAGAACTAGTAATGTCGTCTCCATAAGAGAAAAAATCGGGCCGGCGAGATTCGAACTCGCGACCTCCTGCACCCGAGGCAGGCGCTCTACCAAGCTGAGCCACGGCCCGAAATAAGGCGTTTACCTTTGTCCGGTTCCATTCCGAACGCAATCAGAATCTTTTCACGGGAGCGGGTCGCGCATCAGGTCCGGGGCGATCCGGGCGGTTTGATCAGAAAAGTCATGGCGGCACCGCAGATCAAAAGGATGGCGGCCGTGATGAAAGAAGATTGGTAGCTGCCGCCACTCTGGGAGGTCAGGGTCTGCTGCAGCCGGGGAAGCACGAGTCCTCCCACTCCCCACGCCGTAAACAGAACTCCGTAATTCATGCCAAAGTTTTTGAGCCCCCAAAGGTCCTTAGTGAAGGACGGAAACAAGGAGAGGTTGGCGCCGTAGTTGAAGCCGATGAGACTTGCCACGAGCACGATGAGAGAGGGAGTGGTTCCATGGGATGCTGTCACAGGGATGGCAACAAACATCAGTGCGGCCTGGATGAGCAGCACGAGGAACAGGGTCCAGCGGCGCCCGATCCTATCCGAGAGCAATCCTGCCACGATGCGGCCGCCGGCATTGCCAATGGCCATGACTGCCACCGCCACGAATGCCTGGTCGCCCATGCTTTTTTTGGCCATGCCGCTGACGCTTCCGATCACCATCAATCCCGCGCCCGCGCCGATGAAGTAAATCACCCACAACAACCAGAATGTCGGTTGACGCAGGATTTCCCGGGGCCTGGCGTGGATGGCGACTGACTGCATCGCCGCTCCCGTTGCGGATTTTGTTCCGGCAACAAAGCCGGGGGGAGGGTTCACCAGCATCTGCGCCAGTCCGCAGACGATGATGCCGAACGCGATGCCGAGAACAAGCATCGAGGTCTTCACCTGATAGTGGCCCAGCAGGAATTGCGAGACCGGAGCCAGATAAACCGGTGCGAGACCGAATCCCGCGACGACGAGGCCGGCGATCAGGCCGGTCCGCGACGGCGGAAACCATTTCAAAGCCGGAGGCGTGGCCGACGAGTAGCCGAAGCCCAGGCCGAGGCCCACAAGAACACCGAAGCCCGCCATCCACACGGAATAGTTGCTCGATGTTGATGCCAGCACAAAGCCCGCGCAGACGAGCAGGCCTCCGAGCGATGCCGTGATGCGGGGCCCGAACTTGTCCTGGCAACGTCCGGCAAGAATCATCGTAAATGCGAAGACGAGGCAGCACAGGGCGTAGGGATCGTTGAGCTGGGCCCCCTGCCAGCCGAATTCTTTTTCGATGGCCCCCTTGAACAGGCTCCATGTGTAGAGGATGCCGAGCGCAAGGTTGATTCCGAGGCCTGAAAAGGTGACGACCCAGCCGAGGTTGCGGACCCCTCCTGGTGAATCTAGGTTGACGCTGTCGCCGGCGGACTGCCCGTTTGTTGGAAATTGCATGCCGCAGTTTTAGCAAACATGGTTCCGGTGGCAACGAGGGAAATTGGAGCCGGTGTGACCACGGTCCGGCCGCCATTCGGTTTGCAGAGGCGCTACTCGGGCGACTCGTGCCAGAATTTGTTGAACGCTTCGGTCCAGTCGCGGGACTCGACGCGTCCGCGGGCGACGGTTCCCATGGCGGCACGGAGCGAGGGGTCCTCGACGAGACGGCGGATCGCGCCTGCGAGTTCCGAGGAGTCGAGGGCTTTGGTGATGAATCCGTCCTTTCCATGTTGAACCAGATCGCGGGGGCCTCCGACATCCGAAACGACAGCCGGCAGTCCCGAGGCCTGCGCTTCGAGGACGACGTTGCCGAAAGTATCGGTCGTGCTCGGGAACACAAAGAGGTCCGCCGAGGCGTAGGCGGTTGCGAGTTCCTCCCCGCCGAGGTAGCCGGTGAAGATCGCATCGGGGAGCAGGCGTTTCATCTCCGACATATACGGCCCGTCGCCGACGATCAGCGGGCGGGCGGGGGTTTTGGTTTCCGTGAGCTTGCGCGTGGCGGAGACAAGGACATCCAGATTTTTTTCCTTCGAGACACGGCCGACGAAGAGCATGCCCGTCTCGCCGTCGCGAAGCCCGCGGGCTTTCCAGAAGTCCGGATCGCGTCGTGAGGGGTGGAACAGCCGGGTGTCGAGCCCGCGGGGCAGGATCCGGAGTTTTTCCCGGGAGATCCCGCGGTCGACCCAGCATTTCCGGTAATCCTCGGAATTCACATAGATCACGTCGAGTTGGCTGTAGAACCAGTGCATGAAATTCCAGGTGAGGGTTTCCATGAACGAGTCGTCGGTGAGGATGCGGACGTATTGCGGGAAGTCGGTGTGGTAGATCCCGATCGCCCGGAGGCCGAGCGCCTTGGCGGCGGCGAGGGCGCTGAGCCCGGTCGGCCCCGGCGTGCTGATGATGACCTCGGAAAAATTTTCCTGATCGAGGTAATCCATGATTTGGAGAACCGGTGGGAAGCTGAGCCGCTGGAGCTCGTATTCCGGGAGCTCGAACTCGCCGATCGGCTTGAAATTTTTGAGTGGGATCCCGTGGTCGGCGACTTCCGAGCGGCAGGTCATGACGGTGATGTCGTGTCCGGCCGCGACTCCGGAGGCGGTCATTTTCCGGATCGTCGTGGCGACGCCGTTAACGTCCTCCAGCGTGTCGGTGAACCACGCGCGTTTCCGGTTTTTCAAAATCTCGGGGATGCTGCCGGAGAGGCTGCGGGTGGTTTCACGCAGCCATTCCCGCTTCGGCTGGCGGAAGGCGTGGATATATGGGCTCAGGAGGGCGAGGACAGGAGCCAGAGGGATGATCGTCTGGATGCTCTCAACGAACTTTCCGGTCGAGAGCTGCTGGATGAACTGTGTGACCAGCCGGTAGCCGAGCTGGTTGGCGATGAGGTTCGCCATGAGGAACGACCGCCGCTCGGGTTCGGCCACACCGGCTGTTTCGCGGGCCAGGGCCTGCCGCATCTCGGGCTTCCCGAAATACGCCGCGAGTTCCTTCCACATCGAACTCGTCCCGGCCTTCGCAATCTCGAAAATCTTTCCGGTGGCGATCCCCTGCGCGAGGAACCCGAGCTTGTCGCCGAGCGAGAATTCGGTCGGGTCCTGACCCTCCATGAACCGGGAGAAGATTTTTTCCATGAGCCCGGTGGCCGGGTCGCCCGGCTTGAGTGCGAGGCGGGCCTTGGCGTATTGAAACGCCGTGCTGTAGGTGCTGTGCGCGAGGGTGAGGGGAGTGCCCGCTTCCCCGCCGCCGGAGCATTTCCCCTCCCGGATCTGCTGGAGAAATGCCGCGGCGTCCTCGCAGCGGGGAGTCTCTGTGAAAGCGCGCGCCAGACAGGTGCCGCCGTGGTCGTCGGATCCCCCGGTGAAGACTTTTTTCCACGGTTCCGGGTGCGTGGGATCCAATCCGGTCCGCGCGTTGAAAATCTCGATGTGCCGGGGGGTGAGTGAGCCGAGCAATGACGTTGCCACAGAGCTCTCCAGACCGGAGTAGCGGCCGTTGATGCCTTCAAAATGACGGAAGAGCAGGGCGAGCTTCTGGAGGTGCAGCGCGGTCAGCTTTTCGTTGACGCTGTGGAGCGGGTGCGCCACTGCGTGGGCGATGTTCTGCTCGAAGAGAAGAGCCCTCATGTCATAGATGCTTTCGCGGGTGTCCTGGATCTGTCGGTGCTGGGCCTCGGTGATCCCCCAGACGAGCAGGTGGACTTTGCATTCATCCTCCGGAAAATAAACCGTCACCTCCTCGCCGACGATGACTCCCGGCAGATGGGCGATCTCCAGGCACCCGCCGATCGTGTTGTGGTCGGTGAGCGTCACAAAATCCATGCCCGCCGCCTTGAGGAGGTTGTATGTCTGCAGCGGGTCGGAGTAGCTCGCCGGGAAATCCAGACGCCGCAGCACCCAGTCGGCCGCCCGGTCGCTGTGGCGGGAATGGATATGGAGGTCGGTGCGCGAGGAGGGGGAGTTCATGGATTCGTGCGCATGCGGTGGATCCATCCCTCATAGGTCATCGCCTCGCGCCCGGCAAGCGCCGTGCCCGCGATTTTCAAAATCTGCTGCCGGATCGTCGGATGATCCCAGTCGGGCGGGTGGATGCCGATGCGCGTCAGCGGGGAACTCCGGGTTGACCGGTCGAGCGCCGCATTCCAGGCAATGCTGCACACGCGTCTCCATCCGGCCCGGACGCTCCAGACCTGGCTGCGCGAACGATGGACTTTTTCCGAAAGAAAATCGCTCACGGTCGCGATGCGGGTCGTGTATTCGAATCCGGCCGAGCGGACCGCCCGCTCGGCGGCTTCGCCGAGCAGCCACGCGGGCGCGATGAATCCGGTGAACGGGACGCCGCAACTTTCGAGCGCCGTCCTGCCGCGCTGAAGGAGATCTGCCGCCACCGACTCCTCCAGATCGAAGAACTCGCCCTCTCCGGCCGTGTAGGAGCGCGTGACAAGCCGCCTCCACGCGCCGTCATCGCCGCGGTTTTCGCGCAGGTGATAATACCCGTGGAGCACGGCCTCGCGTCCCCGCGCGCATTCGCCACGCAGCCAGTCGGCGAATTCCAGATTGTCCGAAACAAGCCCGCGTCGGTGGTGGTCGGGGATCACCAGCAGCGACACACTCGTGATTCCCAGCGACTCCAAATCGCCGAGAATCGCGCCCGTTCGCCGCCATGTCAGCGGGCTCACATCATGGATGGAGACGACAACCGCGCGGGAAGCTTCTTGATGTTCACTCGCTTTTTGCATTTGCCAAGAGCCTCTGATAGGTGAAAGTAACCCGAATGTCAGAAGAAAATCCGAAGCCGCCACAAGACAACCGCAATCGCCCGGGCGGGGGAAACGATCCGCAGATGAACTGGCGCGGACTGGTCCTCTTTGCCGTCGCCCTCTCGCTGATCGGCGGAGCGTTCCTTTTCCGCGGAAGTAATTTCGTGCAGCCGGAAGCGATCCCGTATCCCAAATTCATCGAGCTGGTCAAAGCCGGCAAGGTGATGAACTCGGCGGATGCTCCGCTTGAACTTGTCGTCGAGGAAGGTCGGAACACCCAGTATTTTGAGGGCAAGGTCAAACAGAAGTCGAAGACGACCGGCGAGGAGACCGCCGTCCCGTTCCGCACGCCGATCTTCACCTCGTTCAATGGATCCGACATCCAGAAGGCGTTGGCCGACGCCCAGATCACTCCGTCGATTGTTCCGAAGTCCGACTACCTGGCCTCAGCCGTCATCAGCTTCCTTCCGATCATCCTTTTCCTCGTCATTCTCTACTTCTTTTTCCGCTCCCAGATCCGCATGGCCGGGAAGGGCGCGCTCAACTTCGGCAAGTCGAAGGCGCGGATGATGACGAAGGAAAAGAACCGCATCACCTTCAAGGACGTCGCCGGTGTCGAGGAGGCGAAGGACGAGGTCCAGGAACTTGTCGAGTTCCTCAAGGATCCCAAACGGTTTCAGAAGCTAGGCGGCCGGATTCCGAAAGGCGTGCTGATGGTCGGTTCGCCCGGAACCGGAAAGACCCTGCTCGCGCGGGCGATCGCCGGCGAGGCGGATGTCCCGTTCTTTTCGATCAGTGGATCCGACTTTGTGGAAATGTTCGTAGGCGTCGGTGCATCGCGTGTGCGCGACATGTTCGAGCAGGGCAAGAAGAGCGCTCCCTGCCTGATGTTCATTGATGAGATCGACGCGGTCGGACGGCACCGCGGTCACGGACTCGGAGGCGGGCACGACGAGCGCGAGCAGACGCTCAACCAGCTTCTGGTCGAGATGGACGGATTCGATACCCAGGATGGGGTCATCATCATCGCCGCCACGAACCGGCCGGATGTTCTGGATCCGGCGCTTCTCCGGCCGGGACGTTTCGACCGCCAGGTCACCGTCAGTCTTCCCGACGTCAAAGGCCGGGAAGAGATTCTGAAGGTTCATGCGAAAAAAGTGAAGCTGGGCGAGGCGGTGGACCTCGCCGTTCTTGCACGCGGAACTCCGGGTTACTCGGGTGCCGAACTTGCCAATTTGATCAACGAGGCGGCGCTTCTTGCGGCGCGCAAGGGTCTCCGGGCCATCTCCCAGCGCGAACTGGAGGAGGCGCGTGACAAGGTCCGCTGGGGCAGGGAACGCCGCAGTATGGCGATGAGCGAACGTGAAAAAATCTCGACGGCATGGCATGAGGCCGGGCACGCCCTGATCAACGTCCTGCTCGAGCACACCCACCCTCTCCACAAGGTGACGATCATCCCGCGCGGTCCCTACCTCGGAGCCACGATGTATCTTCCCGAGGGCGACAAATATTCAACCCAGCAAAAAGAGGCGCTTGATCTGCTCGCGGTCACGATGGGCGGCCGGATCTCCGAAGAAATGT
This sequence comes from Verrucomicrobiaceae bacterium, assembly GCA_007280915.1. GTDB lineage: Bacteria > Verrucomicrobiota > Verrucomicrobiia > Chthoniobacterales > Terrimicrobiaceae > QYQL01. The sequence continues at coordinate 8,002 of QYQL01000166.1, forward strand.
TCACCAACGACGTTTCGAACGGCGCTTCCGGCGACATCAAGCAGGCGACCACTCTCGCCCGCCGCATGGTCTGCGAATGGGGGATGAGCTCACTAGGAATGATAAGCTTCAGCGAGGGCAACGACTATGTTTTCCTGGGCCGCGACATGGGCCGCCCCCGCGAATACAGCGAGTCCACGGCCCAGCAGATCGATGCCGAGGTGAAGCGGATCATCGACGAAGCCTACCGGCGCGCCAAGGAGATCCTCGAGGCGAATCGGTCAAATGTTGAAAAGATTGCGAAGGCGCTCCTCGAATACGAAACCCTCGACGCATCACACGTCAAAGAGATCATCGAGTTCGGGGAGATCAAAAACCCGCCGAAAATGGAGTCGGCACCGCCGCCGCTTCCGCCGCCGCCCTCCGATGTCGCTCCCGAGCCACCGGAATCCATCAAGCCGGAACTTCCGCCCGGCGGATTGGCCGCCCCGGCTCCGGCGTAGCAGCGCGGATCGCCTCGCTCCCGGGTCCTTAATTTCCGGCCGGAAACCTGCCTCTCCACCCGACGGGGGCCTTTTGCCGCCACAAAATATTTTCCGTTCCGGCATGGGTTTTGCTCATAAATTTGTTGTGCCCACCCGTATCGGGCAGATAAAAGATGCGGTCCGCCGCGGCGAATCCTGGGAGATTTTTCGCGGACACACGACGACCCAGCAAACGTAGAATTCCAGCATGCAGACAAAACCAGCCCGCCTGACCGGACCGCCGCCGAAACAAGGACTTTATGATCCGGCATTCGAACACGATGCCTGCGGGGTCGGTTTTATTGTCAACACGCGGGGCGAGAAGTCGCATGAGATCGTCAGCGACGCCCTGACGATTCTTCGCAACCTGGATCACCGGGGAGCCGTCGGCAGCGAGCACAATACCGGCGATGGCGCCGGCATCCTCATCCAAATCCCGGACAAATTCCTGCGCAGGGTGTGCGCGGAGTCGGGGATCCGACTACCGGAATTCGGATGTTACGGGGTGGGGATCGTCTTCACTTCACCGGATCGCGAGGAGGCGGCAAACGCTCAGGCGATATTTGAAAAGCTCGCCGCGGGCCAGGGCCTTGCCGTCCTTGGGTGGCGGGAGCTGCCGACCGACAATTCTTCGCTCGGTGCCACCGCGTGTGCCAGCGAGCCCCGGATGCGGCAGGTCTTCGTCGAGCGCAAGCCCGGCTGCACGGATGTTCTGGATTTCGGGCGCCAGCTCTACATCATCCGCAAGCGGGCGAGTAATGCCATTCGCACCGCCGGTATCGATCCCCTCTGGTTTGTTGCCAGTCTCTCCAGCAGGACGATCGTTTATAAAGGCATGCTCATGCCCGAGCAGGTGGACGCCTATTTCCGGGACCTCAAGGATCCTGATGTCGAGTCCGCTCTGGCGCTGGTTCACTCCCGCTTCTCGACGAACACGTTTCCGAGTTGGGACCGCTCTCACCCGTATCGCTACATCGCCCACAACGGCGAGATCAACACCCTGCGCGGAAACATCAACTGGATGCACGCACGGCAGTCATTGCTCTCCAGCAGCCTCTTCGGCGACGAGCTTGCCGAGACATTTCCGGTCATCAACAGCGGGGGCTCGGACTCCGCGATGTTCGACAACTGCCTCGAGCTCCTTGTCCTTTCCGGACGCTCGCTCCCGCATGCGGTCATGATGATGATCCCGGAGCCGTGGGAACTCCACGAGACCATGCCGGATGACAAGCGGGCGTTTTACGAATTTCATTCCTGCCTGATGGAGCCTTGGGACGGGCCTGCCTCGATCGCGTTCACCGATGGCACAATCATTGGGGCGATCCTGGACCGCAATGGTCTCCGTCCTTCGCGGTATTGGGTGACCAAAGACGGTCTTGTCATCATGGCTTCCGAGGCGGGGGTGCTCCCGATTGCTCCCGAGCGGGTTCTGGAAAAAGGCCGCCTTCAGCCTGGCCGCATGTTCCTTGTGGACACGAGCGAAGGCCGGATCATCGCGGACGAGGAGATCAAGAATGGAATCGTCCGCCAGCATCCCTATCGCGAGTGGCTGGATGCGAACCACGTTCTCCTCTCCGACCTTCCGCAGCCGCCGCGCGAGTATCTGCCGGTGCACGAGACGATCCTGCAAAGGCAGCAGGCGTTTGGATACACCTACGAGGACCAGAAGGTGATCCTCGGACCAATGGCCCGGGATGGAGTGCAGCCGCTCGGCTCGATGGGCACCGACACTCCGCTGGCCGTTCTCTCGGACAAGCCGGTTCTCCTGTATAACTACTTCAAGCAGCTCTTTGCTCAGGTCACCAACCCGCCGATCGATCCGATCCGCGAGGAGATCGTGACCGCGACCGTGACGATGCTTGGATCGGAGGGCAACCTCCTGGACCCGAAGCCGGAAAGTTGCCGGATGATCAAGCTCGACGGCCCGATCATCAGTAATGCCGAACTGGAGCAGATCCGCCACGTCGAGCGCGAAGGATTCCATCCGGTCACGCTCCCGATTCTTTTTCCGGCGTCAGAAGGCGCGGAGGGACTCGCTCCTGCGATGCAGGCGCTGTGTGCCGCTGCGGACAAGGCCATTGCCGGCGGCAAGAATATTCTGGTGCTCAGCGACCGCGGTGTGGATGCGGGCAACGTCGCGATTCCGGCGCTGCTGGCCGTCTCGGGTCTCCACCACCACCTCATCCGGGCGGGCACCCGCACCAAAGTCAGCCTCGTTCTTGAGTCCGGCGAACCGCGCGAGGTCCATCACTTTGCCCTGCTCATCGGCTACGGCGCGAGCGCGATCAATCCATATCTCGCCTTCGAATCCCTCGACGACATGATCCGGCAGGGGATGCTCCCCGGAATCGACCACAAGACGGCCGTGAAGAATTTCGTCAAGGCCGCGCTCAAGGGCGTGGTCAAGACGATGGCCAAGATGGGGATCTCCACGATCCAGAGCTACCGCGGCGCCCAGATTTTCGAAGCGATCGGTCTTCACCACTCGGTGATCAACCAATACTTCTGCTGGACTCCCTCGCGCGTCGAAGGTGCGGATCTCGATGCGATCGGGGCGGAGCTGCTCCGGCGCCACACGCGCGCGTTCCCGCCGCGCGGCGAAGTCAATCCCACGCTCGATCCCGGCGGCGATTACCAGTGGAGGAAGGACGGCGAGGAGCACCTCTTCAATCCGGAAACCATCCACTCGCTCCAGAAGGCGGTCCGCACGGACGACTACAGCACGTTCAAAAAATACGCTTCGCTGGTCAACGATCAGTCGCGGAAGCATTTCACGCTCCGCGGGCTTCTGGAATTCCGGAACGGCGCACCGGTTCCTATCGAGGAGGTCGAGCCGGTCGAGGCGATCATGCGCCGGTTCAAGACCGGGGCCATGAGCTACGGCTCGATTTCCAAGGAGGCCCACGAGGCACTCGCCATCGCGATGAACCGGGTTGGCGGAAAATCCAACACCGGGGAGGGAGGCGAGGACGCCGAGCGGTTTACCTGGACGAATGAGGCCGGGGATTCCAAGAATTCCGCCATCAAGCAGGTGGCATCCGGACGTTTCGGGGTGACGGCCCACTACCTCACGAATGCGCGGGAGATCCAGATCAAGATGGCTCAGGGCGCGAAGCCGGGAGAGGGCGGGGAACTGCCGGGCAAGAAGGTCTATCCCTGGGTGGCGAAGACGCGCGGCACCACTCCCGGTGTCGGCCTCATCTCGCCGCCGCCTCACCACGACATCTACTCGATCGAGGATCTGGCCGAGTTGATCCACGACTTGAAGAACGCCAACCGCCGCGCGCGTGTCTCCGTGAAGCTCGTTTCGGAAATCGGCGTCGGGACGATCGCAGCAGGCGTCGCGAAGGCGCATGCGGATGTCGTTCTCATCAGCGGATTCGACGGCGGCACAGGTGCGTCGCCGCTTTCGAGCATCAAGCACGCGGGGATGCCATGGGAACTCGGCCTGGCCGAAACCCATCAGACGCTCGTTCTGAACAACCTCCGCAGCCGGATTGCGGTCGAGACCGATGGCCAGCTCAAGACCGGCCGGGATGTGGCGATTGCGGCCCTCCTCGGAGCCGAGGAATTTGGCTTTGCGACCGCGCCGCTCGTCACCCTCGGCTGTATCATGATGCGCGTCTGCCACCAGAATACCTGCCCGGTCGGCGTCGCCACTCAGAATCCCGAACTCCGGAAAAACTTCACCGGTGATCCCGAGCACACCGCCCGCTTCATGCGCTTCATCGCGCAGGAAATGCGCGAGATCATGGCGGAACTCGGATTCCGGAAGGTTGAGGAAATGGTCGGGCGCACGGATAAGCTCGAACCCCGCAAGGCGGTGGATCATTGGAAGGCGAAAGGTCTCGACCTCTCGCCGATCCTCTACCAGCCGCCTGTCGGCCCCGAGGTCGGCCGCTTCTGCCAGATGGAGCAGGATCATGGGCTCGCAAAATCGCTCGATGTCAGTGTTCTTCTTGATCTTTGCACGCCCGCCATCGAGCGCGGCGAAAGCGTGAAGGCGACGCTTCCCGTGAAAAACGTGAACCGCGTGGTCGGCACGATCGTCGGTAACGAGGTAACCCGCAAATACGGCGCGGAGGGACTCCCCGACGGCACGATCCATCTGCATTTTCAGGGAAGCTCGGGCCAGAGTTTCGGGGCCTTCGTTCCAAGCGGAATGACGCTCGAACTCGAAGGTGACACGAACGACTACCTCGGCAAGGGCTTGAGCGGCGGTCGCATCATCCTTTACCCGCCAGCCGCCTCGACGTTCAAGGCGGAGGACAACATCATCGCAGGAAACGTCGCCCTCTACGGAGCAACGAAGGGCGAGGTTTTCATACGGGGAATGGCTGGCGAGCGGTTCGGTGTCCGCAACTCGGGCGTCCATACGGTGGTGGAATCCATCGGCGACCACGGATGCGAATACATGACCGGCGGACGCGTCGTCGTCATTGGGCCGACCGGCAGGAATTTTGCCGCAGGCATGTCGGGCGGGGTCGCCTACATCCTCGACGAGGCTGGCGACTTTGCGGACAAGCGCTGTAACAAGGCGATGGTCGGGCTGGAGAAGGTGACCGATCCCTTGGAGGCGGAAGAACTCCGCAAATTCATCGCCCGCCACGCCGAGCTGACCGGAAGCACCCGCGCCCGCGAGGTTCTCGTCGATTGGGACAACGCGCTGCCGAAGTTTGTGAAGGTGATGCCGAAAGATTACAAGCGCGTCCTGGAGTCGCTGGCGGAGGCGCAGGCGGCAGGTCTTACCGGCGAGGAGGCGATCAATGCCGCCTTCGAAGCCAATTCGCGCGACACCTCGCGTGTGGGAGGAAACTGATTATGGGAAAACCGACCGGATTCATTGAATACCATCGCGAGGTCCCGGCCGACGTGCCGCCAACCGAACGGATCGCCAACTGGAACGAGTTCCATATCCACATGCCGGAGGAAGGCCTGCGGACGCAGGGTGCCCGGTGCATGGATTGCGGGATCCCGTTCTGCCACACCGGAAAGCTGATCAGCGGGATGGCGAGCGGCTGTCCGGTCAACAACCTGATTCCCGAGTGGAACGATCTGGTTTACCGCGGGCTTTGGCGCGAGGCGCTCGACCGACTTCACAAGACGAACAATTTTCCGGAGTTCACCGGCCGCGTATGCCCGGCTCCCTGCGAGGGATCCTGCACACTCGGGATCATCGAGCCTCCGGTCGCCATCAAGACGATCGAGTGCGCAATCGTGGATAAGGGCTGGGAGGAAGGCTGGATCAATCCCAATCCTCCGGCGTTCCGCTCTGGAAAAAAGGTTGCCGTCGTGGGTTCCGGTCCCGCCGGGCTCGCCTGCGCGGATCAACTCAACAAGGCCGGTCATACGGTCACGGTTTTCGAACGTGCCGACCGGATTGGAGGGCTTCTGCTTTATGGCATTCCGAACATGAAGCTCGACAAGCGTGAGGTGGTCGAGCGCCGCGTTCGCCTCATGGAGGACAACGGAATCGAGTTCAAGACCGGTGTGGACATCGGGAAAAACCTCGATGCAGGTCGCCTGCTTCAGGACTTCGAGGCCACGGTTCTTTGCACCGGCGCGACGAAGCCTCGCGACCTGCCTATCCCGGGACGTGAGTTTTCCGGAGTCCATTTTGCGATGGAATTTCTCACCGAAAACACGCGGTTCTTCCTGGATCACGGCGCTCCCGGCGAGTCCCGTCCCCCGATTGATGCGAAGGGAAAACATGTCGTGGTCATCGGAGGTGGCGACACCGGCACCGACTGCGTTGGGACTTCGCTCCGGCACGGCTGCGCATCTGTCACACAGCTGGAAATTCTTCCCAAACCGCCTCTTGATCGCGCCAAGGACAACCCGTGGCCGGAATGGCCGAAGGTTTACAAAATGGACTACGGCCAGGAGGAGGCGGCGGCCGTTCAGGGACAGGATCCCCGCCAATACGAAGTCACGGCCAAGCGGTTCATTGCCGGGCCGGATGGCAACCTTGAAGGTGTCGAGATTGTGAACATCCGCTGGGAAAAGGACGATCAGGGGCGTTTTGTGCCTCGCGACATCGAGGGAACGCTGAGAGTGATTCCTGCACAACTCGTTCTTCTTGCCATGGGATTCCTCGGACCCGAGGACCGGCTTCTTGAGGCGCTAAAGATCGATCGCGACCCGCGCAGCAATGCGAAGGCCGAGCATGAGAAATACACGACGAACATCCCGGGTGTCTTTGCTGCCGGCGACTGCCGCCGCGGACAGTCACTCGTCGTCTGGGCGATCAACGAGGGCCGCGGTGCTGCCCGCGAGGTCGACCGCTTTTTGATGGGCTCGACGCAGTTGCCGTAATCAGGCCGAAGAAAATTACTCCCGACCCCGTAGCGCGGTTGGGACAAAGACGTGTGCCATTCCGGCGGCCTCTGCCGCAGCGATGCCGGTCGGGCTGTCCTCGAAAACCACGCAGTCTTTCGCGGGAACTCCCAGGAGTTCGGCGGCTTTAAGAAAGGGGTCCGGTGCCGGCTTGCCGTGGACGTAATCCTCCGCGCAGACGACAGCATCGAAGAGCGAGGTGATCCCGAGCGCTTTGAGCGTCGCATCTACCAGTTCGTGGTGGCCTCCCGAGGCGATCGCCATCGGAGCGGTGCCGTGAATGCTTTTCGCAAAATCCAAAACCGCTACGACCGGTCCGACCTCACCGACGGACTGCAGGTAGTAGCCTTCTTTGCGCTGGACGACTTCCTCGACATCGAGCGACAGGCCGAATTTCGCATTGAGTTGATTGACGATCACGCTCGTTGGCTTGCCACCCCACGAATAGAAAAGGTCCTCGGGAAATTCTCCGCCGAAGTCCTTCATGGCCCGCGCCCACGCCCGGTAGTGGGAGGGCATTGTGTCGGCGATCGTGCCGTCGCAATCGAAGATGTATCCGGCGAACCGGCGGGTCGGAAACGCGATTTCCACCGGTCAGCGGACCTTCAGGAGCTCGACCTCGAAAACGAGAGTCTGGTCGGGCCCGATCACTCCGCCCGCGCCGCGCGATCCGTAGGCCAGATTCGGCGGGATGTAGAGAAGGATTTTTCCGCCTTCCTTGATCAGTTGGAGGCCCTCGGTCCAACCGGGGATCACGCCGTTCAACGGAAACTCGATCGGCTCGTTCCGCTTGTAGGAACTGTCAAATTCCGTCCCGTTGAGCAATGTCCCGCGGTAGTTCACCTTCACGGTGTCTGTGGCCTTCGGAGCCTTCCCGGTGCCGGGTTCGACAATTTTGTATTGGAGCCCGCTGGCGGTCTGTTTGACGCCGGGTTTTGTTGCGTTGTCGGCAAGGAAGGCCTTGCCCTGTTCAAGTGCGGATTGTGCCATGGTGGTGTTGATGAGTGCTGTGAGAAAAAACAGGGTGACGATTGCTCGCATGCGGGAAAACTAGGCGAAGCAGGCGGAATTGCCAGCGCAATCCCGGGACAATCTGTAAAGCCATTGTCTGACACGATCGTTATATCCGACAGCTTGCAGCCTGCGGACTTGAGCGGGCGAATTTTCGGGTTTCCTTTTTATCCGGCAACGGATTGTCTCTGTGCCATGAATCTCGATATTCCCTCATTGGAGTTGGCGGCGCGCGATGCGCGCGGGTTGGCGATGGACGCTGTGGCGAAGTGCAAGTCCGGACATCTGGGGCTGCCACTGGGCGCGGCTGATGTGGGAGCTGTGCTTTTTGGGCAGGCGCTGAGCTACAACCCGGATGAGCCGCGCTGGCTGAACCGCGACCGGTTTATTCTGTCCGCCGGGCACGGGAGCATGTTCCTCTACAGCTGGCTGCACTTGTCCGGCTACGCGCTGCCAATGGAAGAGGTGAAGAATTTCCGGCAGCTGCACAGCATCACTCCCGGGCACCCGGAATTTCACGAGACTCCCGGGGTCGAGGCGACGACCGGGCCGCTGGGGCAGGGGGTTTCCAATGCCGTGGGCTATGCGGTTTCTTCAAAAATGTGCGAGGCGCATTTCAATACCGCCGAGCACGCGATTTTCGACCACCATGTCTTTGCTCTTGCGGGTGACGGGTGTCTTCAGGAGGGGATTGCGCAGGAGGCTTCGGCTCTGGCTGCGCACCTCGGTTTGGACAATCTCATCCTGATTTACGATTCCAACAACGTGACGCTCGATGCCATGGCTCCTGTTACCCAGAGCGAGGACACGGCGGCGCGCTACAAGGCCTACGGGTGGGACGTGCAGCAGATCGACGGACACAACCTTCAGGAGATCGCAGGCGCCATTTCCAAGGCCAAGGCCGCGACGAGCGGGAAGCCACAGTTCATCATCGCCAAGACGATCATCGGCAAAGGCATTCCGGAAGTTTCCGGAACGAACAAGGCGCACGGCGAGGCCGGAGTGAAATTCATCGCGGAATCCCGCAAGGCGCTCGGCCTTCCTGAGGAGACATTCTTTGTCGCGCCGGAGACGTGCGGCTTTTTTGCTTGTCACAAGGCGGGGCTCAAGAACGCTCATGCTGAGTGGTTGAAAAAGTTCGACGCATGGCGCGCAGCGAATGCGGACCTCGCGAAGGAACTCGACGATGCGGTTGCGGGAAATGTGCCGGATTTGTTGAAGGCAATCCCTCCGTTCGACCCGGCGTCCAACATCGCGACCCGCAAGGCCGGGAGCGACGTGCTACAGCCGATCGCGAAGACGATGCCACTGCTCATCAGCGGAAGCGCGGACCTGCACGGCTCGACGCTGAACTACATCAAGGACGGCGGGGATTTCAACCGGGAGAACCGCGGCGGGCGCAACCTGCATTTCGGAATCCGCGAGCACGCAATGTGCGGGATGCTCAACGGCCTCGCCTACGACGGGATCTTCCGTCCGAGCGGCGCGACGTTCCTCGTCTTCAGCGATTACGGGCGCCCCTCGATCCGCGTTGCGGCCCTCTCAAAGCTTCCCGTGGTTTATATCTTCACCCACGATTCGATCGGGGTGGGGGAGGACGGGCCGACGCATGAGCCGGTTGAGACGGTGGCGGCTTTGCGCGCGATTCCGGGTCTCGATGTGATCCGGCCTGGTGATCCGGAGGAGACTGCGGGGGCATTTGCAGCCGCGTTTAAAAAAACCGACGGCCCCACCATGCTCGTGCTGTCCCGGCAAAATATTCCGACCTTGAATGAGATTCCTGTCGGGACTCGCCGCGATGGAGTTTTCCTCGGCGGCTACATTGCGAAAAAAGAATCCGCCGCGCTGGACTTGATCCTGCTCGCATCGGGTAGCGAGTTGCAGCACGCCATGAAGGCGGCGGGCGAGTTGGGTGCCGGGACGCGTGTCGTTTCGATGCCGTGCTTCGAGCGCTTTGAGCGCCAGAGCGCGGAGTATAAAGAGTCTGTCCTCCCGTCTTCCTGCCGGAAGCGTGTTTCGATCGAGGCCGGTATATCCGATCCGTGGTTCCGCTATGTCGGTCTTGACGGGCGGACGGTGGCGGTCGACCGCTTCGGACTGAGCGCACCGGGCAACATCGTCATGGAGCAACTCGGGATCACTGCCGCGCATCTGGTGGAAGTTGCCAAGGGGATAAATGAAAACCCATCTGCCTCTTGAATCCCTGATCCGCACGATCCGGGGACAAAAAATTCTGCTCGATGCCGACCTCGCCGTGATTTACGGCGTTCCAACCAAAGCGCTCAACCAAGCCGTGAAACGCAATGCGGAGCGGTTCCCGGAGGATTTCCTTTTCCAACTCACCGAAGCAGAGAAGAAAGAGGTGGTCACAAATTGTGACCACCTTTCCCGGCTGAAATTTTCCCGAGTCGTTCCCTGCGCCTTCACCGAGCACGGCGCGCTCATGGCCGCGAATGTCCTCAACAGCCCGGAGGCCGTGAAGATGAGCGTCCATGTCGTCCGGGCGTTCATCAAGCAGCGCGAACTTCTGGCTGGACAGGCGGAGATTCTGAAAAAACTTGCGCAGATGGACGCCAAGCTCCTGAAGCACGACGATGCCCTGCGAGTGATCTGGCGGGAACTCCAGCCGCTGATCGCGCCCCCTCCAGTTCCGACTCGCGAGCAGATCGGGTTCCATGTCCGCGAAGACGCTCCGGCCTACGGCGCAAAATCCAAAAAACGGGCGGCAAAGCGTTGACTGCGAGGGGCACAAAAAACTGATCTGTTTCTGAATGATCGCGGCGGAATCTTTTTCAACACCATGAACCCATTTGATCCCGAACTGATCCGACGCAAAGCGGAGGAATTTGAGTCTGCCGCCCTGCCTGAGATCCTTCGCTGGGCCTGGGATGTGTTTGGCGGGCGGGCCGCGATCGGCACCAGCTTTCAGGGAGCGGGGCTGGTGGCCATGCACACGGCTTACCAGAACGGGCTCCGGTTTCCGGTTTTTACGATCGATACCGGGCTGCTGTTTCCCGAGACGCTGGAGTTGAAGGAGGATATCGAAAACTTACTGGGAATTCAAATCGAATCCCTTCTGCCCGAGCAGACTGTGGACGAGCAGGCCGCCGAACTGGGGCCGGAACTCTGGAAGTTCAAGCCCGACCTCTGCTGCTCGCTGCGCAAGGTGATCCCCCTGCAAAAAAAACTGGCCGGGCTGGATGTGTGGATCACCGGGGTGCGCCGTCAGCAAAGCACCACTCGCGAAACCACGAGGATTGTGGAGCTTTACCATTTTGATGTTCTCCGCGACCGCTATATCATCAAACTCAACCCGATGGCAAACTGGTCGCGCGAACAGGTGCAGGCGTATATCAAGGAGCACTCGTTGCCGGTCAATGCGCTTTCCTCACGCGGATACCGGTCGATCGGCTGCCGGCCATGCACGCATCCGGTGGGCGAGGGGGAAGATGAGCGCGCTGGTCGATGGACGGGTTTTGACAAGAGCGAGTGCGGGATCCACACGTTCCTCGGAAGCAATATTTAGGACGGGCTGAACTCCCCGGGGAGATTTGCAGTTGATTATCGGCGAATCGGGTGGATTGTCAGCCAATGGTCTTTTTCAAAAAGGCCGGAAAACATAAGGCAGAAGTGACGTTCCGGCAGCGGCTTGAGTATTTGGGTATTCTCGTGCTCGGATGGGTGGTTCTCCGCCTGCCTCACCGGAGTCTGGTATGGATTGCAACGCCGCTGGGCTCGCTGGCATATCGATTGGACTCCAAGGGCCGCAAAGTTTCGCGACAGAATCTCGATGCGGTCTTTGGAGACACCATGGAGGACTCGAAGAAAGACCTGGTGGCCGAGGCCGGATACAGGAGTTTTGCGCGGACGATGCTGGAACTTTTCTGGTCGCCAAACCTCACGGCGGCCGAGGCAAAAAAGATTTTCAAGACGGTCGGGCTCGCCGGCGAAAGCGTGAGCGGCGCGACGATTTATGTCACCACGCATTTTTCGAATTTTGAATGGCTCGGCCAGAACATGTCGTTTTTCCGGGAGCCGGGGATCATCGTTGCGCAGCGCCTCAAGAACCCGCTTCTGGGCGGATTTTTCGACCGGCTTCGGGGGAGCACCGGACACACAATCATCCCGCAGGAGCGGGCGATAGCCAGGATGCTCAAGCATCTGAAATCGAAAGGCTATTTTTGTGCGGTCATCGACTTGAATCTCGATCCCAACGAGGCGAGCGTCATCATCGACGAGTTCTCTGGTTTAAAGACCTGCGTCACGCAGCTTCATGCCGCCCTTGCGCTGCATACCGGGGCGAAGGTTGTTCCTGCGGAGTGCGTTCCTCTTCCGGACGGAACCTACAGGATGCACTACCATCCTCCGCTGGAATACCCTGAAGGCACGCGCGCCGAGGAGATCGCCCAGCAATGCTGGGATGCGCTCGAACCCGGGATCAGGCAGAGGCCAGAGTGCTGGCTGTGGTCCTACAAGCACTGGAGGTTTAAGCCTTCGGGAGACGGGGCCGGTCGCTATCCGGGCTACGCCAATACGGCCAGAAGGTTCGACAAGGCTGTCCTGGGACAAGCGATTTTGAACTAATCCGCCGCAAACCCGATTTTTTCACAAGATTCTTGCATCGTGTGCGGCGGTGGATTCTCTGGTGGGATGGATAGAACGCCCGTGACGATTCTGACCGGCTTTCTGGGAGCCGGGAAAACGACATTGCTGAACCGCATTCTCACCGAGGAGCACGGTTTGAGGATCGCCGTGATCGAAAACGAATACGGGGAGGTTGGCATCGACCACGAACTGGTGATCAACGCGGACGAGGAGATCTTCGAGATGAACAACGGATGCATCTGCTGCACTGTGCGCGGCGACCTGATCCGGATCCTCGGCAACCTCATGAAGCGGCGGGAAAAGTTCGACCTGATCCTGATCGAGACGACCGGTCTCGCGGACCCCGGTCCGGTCGTGCAGACGTTTTTTGCCGACGACGAGATGAAGGAAAAGCTCTTTGTCAACGCGGTGGTGACGCTCGTCGATGCGAAGCACATCCTGCTGCACCTCGATGACAGCTCCGAGGCGCGCGAGCAGATCGCCTTCGCGGATGTCATCCTTCTGAACAAATGCGACCTTGTCAGCTCAAGCGATCTCGACGCCATCGAGTTGAGGATCCGCTCGATGAACGCGCTCGCAAAAATCCACCGGACCACGAACGCCGGAATCGAAATCCTGAAGATTCTCGATGTGGGCGGATTCAACCTCGACCACGCGATGGAGGTGGATCCGCATTTTCTCGAAGGACATCACCACCACCACAATGATGATGTTTCGAGCGTGGGGATCGAGGCGGATGGCGATTGTGACGGGAAAAAGCTCAATGACTGGCTCTCAAAGGTGATCCGCGAGCAGGGGGCGGATATCTTCCGCATGAAAGGCGTCTTCGCGATCAGCGGACAGGCGGATCGGATCATTTTCCAGGGAGTTCACATGATCATGGATGCCGCGAATGGAGGACCGTGGGGGGGGCGTCCCCGGCGGAACCGCCTGGTTTTCATCGGCCGCAATCTCGACCGCGAGGAGCTCAATTCCGCCTTCCGCAGTTGCCTCTCATGAAGCAGATCGGTTCGGTTCGTGCGGATGACAATATCCTCCACCTTGCGTGGAATGGTGATCTCCTTGCTGCAACGCCGGTGACCGGCGAGATTTTGGTGCTGGATCTGGTGACGCGGGATGTCCGCGGCCATCCCGGCCACGGTCTCGGAAACGGCGATTCCGCATGGTTCGACGGCCGCCTGGCGACGTGCGGGTTTGACGGACGGGTGAGATGGTCGGGCCGCGAACTGCATGCCGGACGGGGAATGATCGAGCGCGTCAAAGCCAGCGGGGATGGAAAGCTGCTGGCCGCCGGTCAGGGCAAGTCGCTGCTGGTTTTCGACAGGGAGGGCAATCCGGCGCAGGGGCTCGCTGGACTGCCTGCCGCAATCGCGGATTTTGCGTGGAACGGCTCCTCGCAGGTGGCTGTCGTGGGCGCCGGAGGAGCCCGGATGTGGGAACTTGGACAGGATGAACCTTTCGCGCGCTTTGACTGGGGCGGGGCGAGTCTTCGTGTCGAGTGGAGTTCGTGCGGGCGCTGGCTCGCAACCGCCGACCAGACGGCGAGCGTGCATATCTATGATTTCACGAGGGACTATCCTCTGCACATTCAGGGATTCGACAGCAAGGTCCGGGCGATGACGTTTTCCGCGGATGGCCGCAAACTGGCAACCGGCGGGGCTCCGATTGTCACTGTCTGGCCCTGCACCGGAAAAAATGGCCCCGAGGGGGCGACGCCGGTCCAACTCGAAGGCCACGATGGAGACGTCTCGGCCGCGGCATTCTCTCCAGTGACCGGAAAGCTCGCAACCGGAGACGGCACCGGATGCATTCTGATACTCACCTTTGATGGCGACCGCGTCCTTCGCAAGCGGCTGAGGCTGGATTCCGGGATCAGTTCGCTCGCATGGCACGCGAAAAAGGAATGGCTTGGAGTGGGCATGGAGGATGGCATTGTTGCGGTGCTCTCGTTGGAATCGTGAAAAACGATCCCCTGCTTCAGGTGCTGAAAAAGACCTTCGGCTACGACGGGTTCCGCCCGCTCCAGCGCGAGATCATCGAGGCGTCACTGGCCGGTCGAGACACGTTTGCTCTGCTGCCAACCGGAGGAGGAAAGTCATTGTGCTTCCAGCTGCCGGCGCTCGTCCGAGATGGTCTCACGGTGGTTGTCTCGCCGCTGATCGCGCTGATGAAGGACCAGGTGGACCAGCTTGAGGCCGCAGGCGTCGCCGCCACGTTTTTGAATTCCTCGCTCAAAGCATCCGAAGCAAAAGCCCGGATGCGCGGATTGCACGAGGGTAAATACCGCCTCCTCTACGCCGCTCCCGAGAGGCTGATGCTCGACAACTGGCAGGAGAATCTCCGGAGCTGGAATGTCTCGGCGGTCGCAATTGACGAGGCACACTGCATTTCCGAGTGGGGTCACGACTTTCGTCCGGAATACCGCCAGCTCTCCCGCCTGCGCGATCTTTTGCCAGGCATCCCTGTGACCGCGCTCACCGCGACTGCCACCGAACGCGTGCGGGAGGATATCGTCCGGCATCTTCACCTTGCCGATCCAGCCGTCTTCGTGGCGAGCTTCAACCGGCCGAATCTTTCGTATCGTGTTGTTCCAAAAGAAAAGGGTGTTACCCAGATCGCGGAGTTTGTGCGCAGGCGTCCGGCGGACAGCGGGATCGTGTATTGTGCGACGCGCGCAGCCGCCGACCGGCTTGCCGAAAGCCTTAGCGGCAGGGGCTTTCCCGCGAAGCCCTACCATGCAGGGCTCACAGCCGGCGAGCGCGTCTCCCATCAGGAACTTTTCCTCCGTGACGAGGTGCGCATCATCTGCGCGACGATCGCCTTCGGCATGGGGATCAACAAGCCGAACGTCCGCTGGGTCATCCATTATGACCTGCCGAAAAACATCGAAGGGTATTATCAGGAGACCGGGCGCGCGGGGCGGGACGGACTCCCCGGCGACTGCCTCCTGCTTTTCAATCCCGGCGACGCCGCGAAGCAGACGCATTTCATCGAGGAGATGAGCAGCCCGAAGGAACAGCAGATCGCACGCGAACAGCTCCGGCAGATGATGCATTATGCCGAATGCCCATCGTGCCGCCGACGCGAACTGCTCGGGTATTTCGGTGAGACCTACCCGGCCCCCACGTGCGAGGCCTGCGATAATTGTCTGGAGCCGAGGGAGTCCTACAATGCGACAACCCATGTTCAGAAGCTCCTTTCCTGTGTGTATCGCGTGCGGCAGGCGGGACGTTTTGGCGTCGGCCTCAACCACCTCATCGAAATTCTCACGGGTGCCGATACTGAGAAGGTCCGGCGCTGGGGGCATGACCGGCTGAGCACCTACGGGGTCGGCCGCGACCTCAGCAGGCCGGAATGGTCGGCCATCGGCCGCGAGCTTCTGCGCACGGGCCTGCTCGCCCAGGAAAAAGGGGAATTTCCGACGATCGCCTTGACGGAGGAGGGCCTCGATGCGCTGCGTTCCAGACGGGTGGTCATGCTCACGAAGACCATGGCCCGCAAACCCGCTCCGACCGAGCGCGCGGGCGAGATTACTTGCGACGAGACGCTCTTCGACCGCTTGCGCAAGCTTCGCAAGCGGGTCGCAGACGAGCGGGGCGTGCCTGCCTACGTCATCTTCGGGGATACAACCCTCCGCCAGATGGCGCGGCAATACCCGGAGTCCGTCGACAGCCTCCGTTCCATTACCGGAGTCGGGGAAAAGAAGCTCAGGGAATTTGGCGACATCTTCACGAAGGAAGTTGCGGGATATCTACTGACCTATCCGAAAGTGAAGTTTTGATGTCCGTATCCGGGCGTCGGTCTGGCGGAGGCCGGCATCAACGATGGCATTCATGGAGACGCGTATCGAATTGATGGCTCCCATCTTTTTGCATATCAAAAGCAGCCGCGAGCGCTCCAACCAATTTGAGTTCGCTCATGCGATGAGGCGGAGTTTCCTGATCAGGTGCGCGTATGTTTGTGACGGGTTGTCGCCGAGGTGGTCGGTGGCGAGGCGCTGGAGCCCGTTCGCATAGTCCACGCGGAAGAGCCCGAACCTCGGCGTGAACGATCCCCATTCGTAGTTGTCCGTCAGCGACCAGTGCAGGTAGCCGAGGACAGGAAGCCCGTCGTCAAGCATTCGGCGGACTTCCTTCAGGTGTGCGGTAAGAAAATCGCTGCGGGTGACGCGGTCGCTTCGGACTACGCACATTTTGTTGTCCGTCTTGCACCTCAGGGCCATGCCGTTTTCCGCGATGAGGATTCCTTTTCCCGGAAACGCATGCGAATAGTAGTCGCAGAAGGCATGGAGCCCGCCGGGAAGGATGTGCCAGTCCCACCACTTGCTCGAGAGCCCGTCCATCAGGTGCCCGTGCAGGCTGCCGCTGGGAAACTCCAGATCGCCGAATGCGGGGAGCCGGAAGATGTGGCTCAGGAACGGATCGTAGTAGTCCAGACCAAGAAAATCCAGGGTGCCCTCCCGCTTCGAGCGTTCAGCTGTTTTCAGGAAATAGGCGAACGCCTCCTCCGTCGCGGCGCGACTGGCAAAATAATTTGCGATCCAGTGGATCCCGCGTCCGGCAATCGCCAGAATGTCGTTCCTGAGCGGAAGGGCTGATTTTTCAAGGGCTAGCCTCATGCGCTCCGCTCGTTCCGCGAAATACGCGGTAATCGCATGTTTCGCAATCCCTGTCTCCCGAAAGCAGAGGAGATCGAGAAGGATGTGTTCCGACCAATAGACATCGCTGCAGAACGTATTCATGGTGACCATGGGGGTCGGCCAGTTTCGTGATTCGTAGAGGTCGTGGATGGCGTTGTAGGCGCGGACATGGGCGGCGAGGAGGCGGTTGTATGCCGCGACGCCGACCTGGATTCCGGCTTCCGGGCCGCCCGGAAAGTGGCGGTTGAGGTAGGTATTGAGGACGAGCATGTTCGGCTCGTTGATCGTGACATACCATGAGACGGGATTCTGGGAGTGCTTGTCACAGAGCCGGTCATTGAGTCTGAGGAGGGTTTCTTTTACAAACCGTTCGAAGAGTTCCGGCGTGGAATCGTTGAGCCATGCGTCCACTCCCAGCCAGGCCGGGTGGGTGAAGTGCTGGAGGGTGACGACCGGCTCCATGCCGGCCAGACGGCAGGCGGCGATGAGGTCCGCGTAGGCGTCGATGGCGCCTGTGTCGAATTCCTGAGCGCTGCCCCCCCCGTGAGGACCTGATGGCTGGACACGTGTCCATTCGATGCTGAGGCGGAAAGCATTGAGTCCGATCCCGCGGCAGAGTTGAAAATCCTCCTCATAGCGGTTCCAAAAGTCGACAGCCATTCCCGTGCGGGCGACCCGGCCCTCGCGTTCGTGTGACGCCCAGTTGTTTTGTGGCTGTCCGGGGCCGTTGTAGCCGCCTTCGGATTGGTATCCGGAAGTGGCCACGCCGACCAGAAATGCAGGCGCACGCCGATTTTTCGATTCAGAATTCATTCCAAGCAGTGTTCCGTTGCAGTGATTCAGTGTTCAGTAAGGCATTGTGGTTCGGGAGTTTTCTTTGCTGAACCACTGAAAACTGAGCACTGAAAACTGTTTTATCCCGCAGCAGCGATCCGCTTGCGCAGGGCCTTTTCGCGAAGTTTCGAGATGATCGCCGGTTTGCGGTCCGGCGATTCCATGACGATCCGCGCGATGTCGCGTGCCGCCGACGGACGGCCGAGTGCGCGAGCGTTATCGGACATCCTGCGGATCCGTTCCGGGTTTTCGAGGAGCTTTTGGAGTTTGTGGGCGACGACCGTGACCTCGGTGCATTTCACCGCCGCGCCCGCCTCGAGAAGGACATCCGAGTTCCTTTCCTCCTGACCCCCGATCGGGTCGAGGATAACCATGGGCAGGCCGCGTGCGAGAGCCTCGGCGGTTGTCATGCCGCCGGGTTTGCTGAGGAGGATGGTGGCCGCACCCATGAAGTCCGACATTTCCGTCGTGTAGCCGATGACCCGGAAGTCGCCGGGTCGGTCGCGAACGAGGTGAGTGACCTCGTTTTTCAGTTCTTCATTCTTTCCGCAGACCACGATCGCCTGAAAATCGCTGTTGAGTTGGAGGAGGCGGCGCACGACAGCGGTTGCGGGACTGAGCCCGAGGGTTCCGCCGGCGACCAGCAGAGTTGGTCGTCCCGGGTTGAGACCATGGCGGGTGAGGACCGCCGCTGCATCCACGGGCTTTTCAAATTCCGGCTCGACGGGGATGCCGGTGACCTTGATGTGGTCACCCGGAAGCCCGAGCGCCTCCATGTGGATTTTGTCCTCCTCTTGGGCGACGAAATACCAGTCGAACGCCCGGGTGATCCAGAAGGCGTGGAAGTGGAAATCGGTGACGACGATTCCGAGCTTCGCATCCAGCTTTCCATTCCCGATGAGCCAGGAGAGGACGCCTGCCGGCATGAAGTGGGTGCAGAGAATGATGTCCGGACGGAATTCTTTAACGAGATTGATGAGGGGGAGTGCCTGGGGCAGGTCCAGCGCCAGGCGGCCGCGGTCCGAGACCCAGGGATCGTCGCTGGATTCATACCACCAGCCGAGAAACTCCGGCAGCATCGTCGAGAGCTTGGCGTAGAGTTTCGAGTAGAGTTGCTTGTGGAGGACGTTCGTGTGGTCGAGAGAGTCGTCAGAGAGAACCTCTTCCACATCCTGGCGCTCCCTCATCGCGCGGGCGAGTGCGTCCGCCGCCTTCACATGTCCCGAACCCACCGACGCCGAGAGGATTAGAACCCGTTTGCTCATCGTTCCAGAAATCCTGACCGATCCTTGTCGTATCCTCAAGCACCATCCCTTTGTTCGTCACGGAAAGATTCTTCGTTTGCACTGCGTCGGACGGCATAGTTAACTTAATTGCTTCATGCGCCCCCATCTTTCCTTTCTACCCGCCGTTGCATTGTTGTTTTCGTTTCTTTCCCCGCTTGTTGCTCAATCTCCGGGCGACGGGAGCCAGCGGCCGGGGATTGCCATGGTGAAGCCCCAGGCTTGGTCGAAGGACGACCAGGCGACAGTGCTCGAGTTCCAGGCAGTATCGAATCACACCGGCTACTACCAGTTCCGCACGGAAAAGGCGCCCGCCTATCAGGTTCCCTCCGCAAAGGTGGTGACGTTGATTCTTTTCCCTGAAAGCCCCGCGGACATCACCTTGGCTGCCCAGCGTGCCGCCCTGCAAAAAACCATCGACGACTTCACGGTGGCCGGAAAGCGTTTTCCCTCGGCCGCGCGGGCCGTGGATCAGGCGGTGGCGCCGCTCAAAGCCGATGCGGAGAAGTTTGACGCGGGCAACGTCAAAGTGAACGGCCAATGGATCTCCAAAGCCGTCTATTTCCAGCAGAAGGCGGCCTCCCTCGCGGATCTCCTCCGTCCGGAAATCCTCTCGGCACCGAAGATCAAGGATCTCGATCTTTCCGCGGACCAATATTTCATCGGTCTGCAGGAACTCGCCTCCTCCGAGCCATCTGTCCGCCCGGTGATCGCTGGAATCCAATCCCTCTATGACAGCATGGTTCGCAAGCAGGACCGCGCGGAACTGCTCCGGCAGTTGAAAGCGGGCGGGCTCACATTTGATCAGGCAGCCGAGCTTGTTAAAAAGCTCAAAACGCTCCAGCCGCAGGAGGATGCCTCGGCGAATCTGTTCGTGCAGAGCTGGGATACCGCGACCGGCAAGGCGTCCCAGTTGACCGCGCAGATCACTGCGGTCCAGGCGCAGTTCGAGGCCACTGTGCCCGATGCCTCCTCATCCGCACCCGTCCTCAATCCGGATCTGGCCGCCGCGATCGGGAAAATGGCGGATGCGGTCCGGCAGTATCGTTCCGGATCCCCTCCCACGGAGATTCAGGTCCCCCTCCAGACCGCCGATGCCATGGTGGCGCTCGCGGACAATCTTCCCGTGCTCGACAAGCAGATCAAAGCCCGCGAATTGATCGATGCGAAATCCATCATTGATCCTTTGCTCCGGCAGGCCGACTTGATCGGCCCGAAGGCTGCGGCCTCCCTTGCGGGAACGCAAAAAAAGGTGAACGGTGATGTAGAAAAATTCCTGATCCTCCGGAATGAGGCGAAGATGCTGGCCGACGGCGACAAAATCGAACCGGCCCTCAAGAAGTATGAGCAGGCCTATGCGATTGTCGCGGCGAAGGATGTTGCCGCACAGATCGAGGCGTTGAAAAAGCAGTAGGGGTTTTCCATGGCCGGGACCCTGAAATGCCGCAAGGATTGAATTCGATGAATGTGCCCGACCAGTGCCGGATCTCGACCGATGTCCGCGTGATGTATTTCGATACGGACGCTGGCGGGGTGGTCCACAATATCGTCTACCTCCGGTTCATCGAAACCGCCCGGACGCTGCTTGCGATCCAGATGGGGATGAGTTTTGAGGAAATCGCCCGGACGAATGTGCACCCGGTGGTCACACGGACGGAGATCGATTACAAGCGGCCGGCGCGTCTGGGGGAGGAGATCCGGGTGGACGGACGCGTTACCGAGTGGAGCGGGATCCGGTTTTGGGTCGAATTCGAGATCGTGCGCCCGTCGGATGGCGCGCTTCTGGTCAAATGCCGTCAGGCGCTGGCTCTGGTACGGATGCCGGAAGGCCGCCCGATCCGGCTGCCCGCTGGGTTTCCGGGGTCGCTTTCTCTGGGAATCTGACGAGAATATTTGTTTTCGCGCGGCGGGAAGTTCGTGTTTACTTCCCGGTCCTATGGAAAACGTGATCATTGTGGGCACGGGATGCGCCGGCCTGACAGCCGCCATCTATACTGCCCGTGCGAATTTGAATCCTCTCGTGCTCGAGGGGCGGATGCCCGGAGGCCAACTCACCACGACGACTGCGGTGGAAAATTTTCCCGGTTTTCCGGACGGGGTTGATGGTCCGGATCTGATCCAGCGGATGCACCAGCAGGCGGAAAAGTTCGGCTCGCGTTTCCGCTACGGTGTGGTCGAGGAATTCCAGCCCGGCAGTCCGCACCGGGTGAAGGTGGACGGGGAATGGGTGGAGACCAAAGCGCTCATCGTCGCGAGCGGCGCGTCACCGCGATACACCGGATTGGAAGGAGAATCCGCGCTGATCGGCCACGGGCTGACCTCGTGCGCGACCTGCGACGGCGCGTTCTACCGCAACGTTCCGGTATGCGTCGTCGGGGGAGGGGATTCGGCCTGCGAAGAGGCGGGTTTTTTGACCCGCTTTGCCTCGAAGGTTTATCTGATCCACCGGCGGGATGAGTTGAGGGCATCGAAGATCATGGCCGGGCGCGCGCTCGCGAACCCGAAAATCGAACCGGTGTGGAATTCTGTTGTGAGTGCCTATCTGACCGACGATGCCGGTGAGGTGCGCGGTGTCCGCCTCCGCGACACGAAGACAGGTGCCGAAAGCGAACTGGAGGTCAAATGCGTGTTTGTCGCGATCGGGCACGAGCCGAATACGGCTGCGTTTCGCGGGATCCTCGGGACCGACGAGAACGGGTATCTTGTTCAGACCGCCGGCACGGCGACAAACATCCCCGGCGTTTTCGCGGCGGGCGATGTGGCCGATCATGTTTACCGGCAGGCGATCACGGCGGCCGGCCAGGGGTGTGCGGCTGCGATCGACGCCGAGCGGTGGTTGGCCTCCGCGGAATAAGTCGGTCTCTCACGGCGTTGAAAATCTGCGATCTCACCCAGTTTTACTCGCCGGTTAGCGGCGGGGTGAGGCGGTATATCGAGCAGAAGTCGGCGTATGTGCGGACCAAGCGTCCGGATTGCGAGCATGTGATCATCGTGCCCGGCGAGTCCACCGGCAGCTCCGGGGATTCGCGTGTTCGAACCTACACGATCGCGTCTCCGCTTGTTTCCAGAACTTCCCGCTACCGTGCGTTGACGAGGCTCCACCTTGTCGAAGAGGTTCTCGAAAAGGAGCGGCCGGATCTCATCGAATCCGGAGACCCGTATCAGGTGGCATGGAAGGCGGTCGCCTCGGGGCGCGGGCTCGACATTCCGGTCGTGGCATTTTACCACTCGCATTTCCCGGAGGCCTACCTGCGCACGGTCGCCAAGTATTTCGGGCGTGTTGCCGTTTCCATCACCGATGACGTCTGCCGCAGATACGTCCGGGCTCTTTACAACCACTTCGCCTGCACGTTCGTTCCCAGCCCGGCGCTTTGCAAAGTGCTTGCATCGTGGGGGGTTGAGCGGATGCACACCGTGGATCTCGGGGTGGATGCCGATGTGTTTGTTCCGGGGATCGCCGACCGGGAGAAAACGCGCTCGGGGCTCGGGATTCCCGCCGATGCGCGTCTCCTCCTCTATGTTGGCCGGCTCGCGCCGGAAAAAAATGTCCGGACCCTCTTCGACGCGTTTTCTATCCTTCATGCCCGTGCGCCGGGCCGGTTCCACCTGCTCTGTGCGGGCGATGGCGCCCAGCGTCTGTCTGTGATCCGTCTGCGCGACGAAACTGCTTCGGTTCACTGGATGCCCTATTGCAACGACCCTCTTGAACTGGCCGCGATCTACCGCGCTGCCGACCTCTTCGTGCATCCCGGCATCCAGGAAACGTTCGGGCTCGTCGCACTCGAAAGCCAGGCGAGCGGGACCTGCGTGGTCGGGATCCGCGGCAGCTACATGGACCGGATCATCTTCAGCGATCAGGAATTCTGGGCTGCCGAAAATTCTCCCGGGGCGCTGGCGGATGCCATTGAGTCGAAGTTCACTCTCGACCTCCGGGAGTCCGGATTGAAAGCGAGTGCCGAAGCGAGGAGCCGGTATTCGTGGCACACCGTTTTTTCCAGGCTCTTTGATATCTATGGCAGGGTTGTGGCGGATTTCAGCAGGTGATTTGCCACGCCCGATGAAGTGGTATACATTTTTCCCTGTATGAAAAATCTCCCCATTTTCTGTTTCCTCCTCATGGGGGCGATTGTTCAGGCTGACATCATCAAGGAAGTCCCGAAATCGCAGCGCGATGACCTTGCCGGAGGGCAGACGGTTGTGAAGAGCAAGGACATTGCCGGTGTGCCCTGGCCTCAGCTCAGTCTTTACCGCGTCGTGAACGCGCCTCCATCAATCGTCATCGACCTCTTCACGGATTACGGTTCGGCACCGTCCTTTACCCCAGGGCTTCTCTCCGCCCAGGTGATCGCTACCAATCCAGACGGAACCAAGGACGTGCGCTACACGGTCAAGGTTCCTATCATTCAGAAGACCAGCTACACCGTTCGCAACACCTACCAACAATCCGGACAGACCTACACCGTCTCTTGGAAACTCCTCCAGTCGCCGCTTGCCAAGCAGAGCGACGGATCGTTGCGGATCGAGCCCTATGACGGCGACCGCACGCTCATGTGCTATACGAACCTCTGCGTCCCGATCACCAACCTCGTTTCCGGCCTGAAGAATCAGGCGCTCATCGAAGCGAAGAACACAGTCCTGGCCATCGCCACCGAAGCCGAACGCCGGGCGAACAAAGCCAACTGACGCGGGTCTTCGCAGGTTGAAAAGCAAGGACCACCACTCCATTTGCTGATCACGGTGCCGGAACCGCCTGCACCGACGTCACCGCTGTCTTGCCTTTTTTGTCCCAATGGACCGTGGCGTGGTAATGGTAATCCTCGCCTTCAGCGCCGGTGAAGAATCCGTTCAGATCGAGAATCAGCGTGCGGTTATCCGCCCACTGGAGCGGCTCCTCAAACTGGTCCTGCCACTTGGCCCCGACCTTGTCCATGCGCTTGGCCACTGGATACGTGATCTCGGGCGTCGGCAACTTTTTCCAAATATTGCCCTGCCGCGTGAAGATCGCCGTGGCCCCGACCCGGGGCGCATCTTTCAGATAGAAGGCGAACGCGTCGCTGGCAGGCCGCCAAAGCACGCCGCAGGTGGACCCTGGATAGCTGCCATCTTCGGTGCCGTAGATGAGCCGTGGTTTTGAGTCTTCTGCGGCCCCGACGATTTCCACTTTCTGCAATTGCTGCGGTGAATACGAAGCCCGGACGATGAACTTGTGGTCCGGGGAAGGATAGTCGACGGTGAAATCTTCAAATGATTCGGAGTCACCCGGTTTGGTCTCGTGCGAGCGGATCCAATAGAGATCGAAATCCTGCTCCAGCGTCACCAGCGGAGCCCCTTCGGGAGCTTGCAGGGCGATGCGGGTGAGTTCATCCGTGCGGACACACCGGTAGCCACCCTCCTCGACCCGATACAGTTTTCGTAAATAAAATTCGGGAGGCCCTCCGCACTGCAATTCGATCTGTGGCCACCCATTGCTCTGCTCCAGAACGCAAGGGGCTGTCATTCTTCCTTCCGCATCGAACTCCAGGGTTTCGCCGGTCTTCGTATTCCTGATCATCAGGTGTTTCTCGTCGCCTTGGCCGATGTTCGTCTGCACGACATCGAATCCGGCAGGATTTGCCTTGGTTGGCCAGGCCGGAGCCGACGGCAGTTCTTTCGCGATGGGAAAGGTCTTCTTGGCCGCATCCCGTTGGACGTCTTCGGCATGGAGGCCGGATAGGAAAGCCAGCGAGACAATGACGATTCGAAGCGCAGGCGTGAACATTTTCACCGGAAAAGGATGGCATGGCGGGAATTGAGAGTCACGCAGTCTTCTCTTCCATGGAGCGCGAAGGCTGGGTCAGTTCACTCTGCATGATCCAGTTCGATACCATCGACGGCCCCGACTATCTTTCTCGCACTTGGAGCGGAAAATGCTTACGTTTGTGTTATGGACAAGACAGTGATTCCGGTTCAGATCCGGGCCTTGGTTCCGACAAGCGCCGGCTGCGCGGTCTTTATTGGCAGCGAGGAAAAGGTGTTTGTGATCTACGTGGACCAGAGCGTGGGCGCCGCGATCGGGATGTTTCTCAGCGGCGCTGACAAGGAACGTCCATTGACGCACGATCTTCTGGCCCATGTGCTCGCCGCGCTGGGGGCTCGGGTCGAGCGGGTGGTCATCAATGACTTAAAAAGCGGAACGTATTTCGGGCGACTCATTCTCACCGCAGAAAACGAACTTCAGCAAAAAAAAATCATCGAATTGGATGCGAGGCCGAGCGATTGCATGGCCATGGCCGCCCAGCAGAAGGCCCCGATTTATGTCAGCCGCGTTGTCTGGGAGGAGGTCGAGGATATGTCCGAGCTCCTGGAAAGGCTTCAGGAGGAGCAATCCCCTGAGGCTGGAGATGCGGGATAGGACGCAAGCGCAGCCTCTGCCAGCGCCAGGTCGCGCGGAAAGGTGACTTTGAAATTCAGCGCACCGTGGAAAACCGTGCGTGGACGAATTCCGTGCCGGATCAGGGCGGAGATTTCATCGGTGACCGGCTGCCCGGATCTGCGCACGGATTCGAGTGCTTCCCGAAGTGCTGCGAGACCGGCGACCTGAGGGGTCTGCATGGCCCAGAGCCCCTCACGGGATATGGTTTCGACGAGGTGCCCGGCTCCGGCGGCCCGGTGAAGAGAATCGCTCACCGGTTCCGCAGCAACTGCGGCACCCCATTCGGCGGCGGCCGCTACCACGCGCGAAATGAGTTCCGGGGTCACAAGCGGCCGGGCGGCATCGTGAACGGCCACCAGCGCCGGCGCGCCAGCTTGCAGCGCTTCCAGTCCATTCCTGACCGAGTCCGAGCGCTCGGCTCCGCCGGGAACGACCAGCCGGAATTTTTTGTAGGGGGCGGCAATCGCGGCGAACTCATCCAAGCGGGATTCCGAGCAGACCAGAGCGCAGGTCCCGATGTCCTCGCAGGCTTCGAAAGCGGCGAGCGACCACTCGACGAGCGGACGGCCTGCCAGGATGGCGGTTGCTTTATCGAAGCCCATGCGCCTGCTCGCTCCGGCTGCAACGACCAGCCCGGACGCCCGGAGTTGATGGATATTCATGCGGGCATCCTAGCCCGGGGGGAAAAGAAAACAGAACCTGAATTTTCTCTACTCGCTCCGGCGGGCCGGTCATGATACAAATCCCCTCATGAAGAGAGCTTTCCTTCTCGCGGGCTTCGTCCTCGCCCTCAATTCGGTTCCGGTGTTATGCGACTCAGGCGGTGGCTGGCCGAAATCCTTCTCGAGCGACGGAGCTTCCCTGACCGTATATCAGCCGCAGGTGACAGGATGGTCGGGGAACACACTGACCGCGCGCATGGCGGTGTCCGTGCTTCCGCAGGGAGCGGCCGCGCCGCAATTCGGCACGCTGGTTCTGACAGGAACGGCCGATGTGGACAATGAACTCCAGACCGTTTCCCTGTCGAATATCGCTCCAGTGCAGGTCAGCTTTCCATCCGCTCCCGACAAGGCTTCCAACTACGCAGGCCTTGTCTGCGGTCAGGCCATCGGATGGGCGCAGAATCTTTCCCTGCCTGCCA
Organism: Verrucomicrobiaceae bacterium; assembly: GCA_007280915.1. Lineage (GTDB taxonomy): Bacteria > Verrucomicrobiota > Verrucomicrobiia > Chthoniobacterales > Terrimicrobiaceae > QYQL01. Next base: position 34,766 of record QYQL01000166.1, read on the forward strand.
TCCGGGCGAACCTTGCCGTGACGAAGGCGGAAGGAGCTCCGACCGTTGCGGTTCAGAATCCCGTGCCGGCGATTTTCTTCAGCGAGTCCTCCGCTGTGCTGGTGCTGGTGAATGGAGAGCCAGCGCTGCGGCCGGTCGCGGGCACAAGCCTCCTCCGCGCGATCAATACCCAGGCTGTGCTTGTGATGGACCAGAGCAGCGGGGTGTATTATCTCCGGGTCAGCGGCGGATGGTCGCAGGCCCCGGCGCTGGCCGGTCCCTGGACAGCCGCGCAGAACCCTCCCGCCACGCTCTCGACCGTTCTTCAAAATATTTCTTCCACGGCCGAGCTTTTCAATCCGCCGGCCGGTTTGAAGCCCGGTCCGACGCCGGCGATCTTCGTGAGCACGGGGCCGGCCGAGTTGATCACCACCCAGGGAACCCCGCAGTTCGCCCCGATCACGGGAACCGGGTTGTTGAAGGTCACCAATTCCGGCAGTTCGATATTTGTCTATGAGCCGAACCAGAATTATTACGTGGTCATCTCCGGACGGTGGTTTGCCTCGCCGTCGCTGAGCGGGCCGTGGCAGTTTGTGCCATCCGCGCAGCTCCCGGCGGATTTTGCAAAGATCCCGGAGAGCGATCCTGCCGGAGCGGTCCTCGCTTCGGTGGCCGGGACCCCGCAGGCCGGTGAAGCCGCGATTTCCTCCACCATTCCGCAGACCGCAACGGTTGCTCGGACGGCGACGACGACGGTGAGCTATGCCGGAGATCCCGTCTTCCAGCCGGTCGGGGGGACGGCGCTTTCCTACGCCACCAACACCGCGACTCCGGTTATCAAAGTGGCTGAGGATGCGTTTTATTCGGTTGTGAACGGAGTCTGGTTTTTTGCCAATGCGGCCCTCGGCCCCTGGACGGTTGCTCCATCGGTTCCCGATGCGATTTACACGATTTCGCCAAGCTGTCCGGTTTACTATGCAACGAACGTTCATGTTTACGGGTCCACGCCGGATGTTGTTTACACTGGCTATACCCCCGGGTATTTCGGTCCGTGTCTTTCACCGGAAGGAGTGGTCGTTTACGGCACCGGCTTCTGGTATCCGCCTTTCATCGGGCCCGATGCCTGGATCGGACCTCCTCTGACCTACGGGTTCGGCGCCGGCTTCGCGTGTGGTTTGGCGACGGGCTTCGCATTCGGCCTTGCGGCGGACCACGGCTGGGGCTGTTCGCCGTGGTGGGGCCCATGGCATGGCGGCTGGGGGAATTCTGTGACCGTCAACAGGAACTGGAACAATGTGAACGTCAACGCCCACAATGTTTACAACCGCTGGCCGGACAATGTGGTGAAGAACCAGGGAAACACATTCAACCGCACGAACGTGGACAACACGGTGAGAAATGATGCCAATACCTTCCGTGCGAACAACGATGTGAAATCCGACGCCGACAAGGTCCGCTCGAATCCCGATTATCAGAGTTGGAAAAGCAATGCGGACAACCGCGTCAAGGACGACAGCTCCCGCCTCGGGGACAACAACGTCTTCGCGGGGAAGGATGGGAACGCCTACCGGTCCACAAATGACGGGAACTGGGAGAAGCGGGATGGGGACAGATGGTCGAAGCCGGAGGCGTCGTCGTTCGACAGCGGCATGCACTCCGACCTGGATTCCCAGCATTTTTCGCGTTCCGTGGGCGGGACGCGTTCCTTTGGAGGAGGCGGGATGCGAGGCGGCTTCCGGAGGTGACCCGGCTTCGCTGTTTTGCTGGATCTCGGATTGCCATTGGCATGAGAATCGCTTAAGCAAAGCTTTATGAGGGATCTGCGCATCGAGCCGGCAACATTGGACGATCTGTCCGATTTGACAGAGTTGCTCATGGAACTTTTCGCCCAGGAGGACGATTTCACTCCCGATCGCGACAAGCAGCTCCGCGGGCTCCGCCTGATTCTGGAGCAGCCGTCGCGCGGGAGGATTTTCGTTCTCAGGAACGAGAACCGCATCATCGGCATGATCAACCTGCTGATTACGATCAGCACGGCGGAGGGGGGATTCGTGCTGATTTTGGAAGATCTTGTTATCCGCAAGGAGCACCGCAGCCAGGGATACGGGTCGCGGTTGCTGAAGCATGCCGTCGAATTCGCGCGCCAGAAGAATTTCCTCCGGATCACGCTTCTGACCGACCGGCCAGCCGAGTCGCGCCGGTTTTATCTGAAGCACGGTTTCGTCGAGAGCGGGATGGTTCCCATGCGGTATCTGTTCTCCCATGGCACCTGAGTTCGTCCGGGTGGATGTCGGGCGTGCGGATCGCTGCGGACGGCCGGAGACGATTTTTTGCGAGGGCAAGCTGCCCGGGGAGGTGGCGGAGATGGCTGGCGTTCTCCGGCGCGCCGGGCAACCGGTGCTCGCAACACGCGGAACGGCCGCCCATTTTGACGCGGTGGCGGAGATTTTTCCGGAAGCGGTCTGGCACGGCCGCGCGCGCTGTATCACGATCGGCGCGGCGGCGCCTTCGAAATCCGGGTTTTCTGTCGGCATCGTCTGCGCGGGGACATCCGATCTTCCTGTTGCCGACGAGGCGGCGGTCACGCTGGAAGCGTTCGGCCAAAAGGTCGAGCGGGTGACCGATGTCGGCGTGGCGGGGCTCCACCGGCTGCTTGGGGAAATCGATCGACTTCGCGCGTGCGGGGTCCTTGTTGTCGTTGCCGGAATGGAGGGCGCGCTTCCGAGCGTGGTGGCGGGACTTGTCGAACGTCCGGTGATTGCGGTGCCTACCAGCATCGGCTACGGAGCGAACCTTGGTGGTATTGCGGCGCTCCTCGGCATGCTCACGAGCTGCGCCGCCAAAGTGACCGTAGTGAACATCGACAACGGGTTCGGGGCGGCCTGTGCGGCGGACGCGATTCTCCGGCTCGCGGAGGAAAAGGCTTGAAGGCATTTGTCCTAGGGGCGGGGCTCGGCACCCGGTTGAGGCCGCTGACGGAAAGACGTCCGAAACCGCTCGTTCCGCTCTATGGAAAGCCACTCATCACGTTTGCATTCGATCACCTGATCGCCGCCGGGGTCAGCTCGTTTGTTGTCAACACGCACCACTGTCCGGAGGCGTATGCCACGTATTTGGGTGGCGGGAGCTATCGGGGCTGCCCTCTCGTTCTCCGGCACGAGCCGGTGCTCCTCGATACAGGGGGAGGCATCAAGAACGTCGAGGATTTGATCGGGCAGGACCCGTTCGTGGTTTACAACGGAGACGTCCTCGCCGATTTCCCGTTGTGTCCGGCAATAGAGAGTCACCTTGCCTCGGGAAACATCGCCACCCTGATCCTCCGTTCCTCCGGAGGTCCGCTGCATATCCAGTGCCGCGATGGACGGGTAACCGACATCCGGAAATCCATCGGGAATTCCGCTGATCCGTCGTTTCTTTTCACCGGCATCAGCATCCTTTCGCCGGACATCTTCCGCCACATTCCCTCCGGGGAAATCATTTCAATCATCCCGGTCTACCTGTCCCTGATCCGTGCCGGGATTTCCATCGGCGGGCTGACCGTTGACGAGGGGCTCTGGTTTGATCTCGGGAGTCGCGATGCCTACCTTGATGCGCATGCGCTGCTCCGGGATGGAGGGTTGTCTTATGTCCGGGATGATTGGCCTCAGGTTGTGCAGGATTCCGCCGTTATGGATTCATCCGTCCGACTCACTGGGGCCTGTTCGATCGGGGCTGGTGCAAGGGTGGGGGAGGATGTGGTTTTGGAGGACTGCGTGGTTTGGGAGAAGGCCACCGTCGAAGCGGGCTCGCGCCTTGCGCGATGCGTCGTGCGCGACGGCAAGACTGCCGGAGGCACGGCTGAAGGCGTTGATTTTTGAAAGGCCATGGAACCTCTGATTCCGAATCACGGCGGTTATCGGAAGCTCAGAAGCTTCCAGATCGCGCAGTTCTGCTATGATGATTTGAGCCGGACAGTGACCCGACGAGCGACATGAAGCCCTTCCTGATGTTTTTTCTGCCGCTGCTGGTCATGGCCGAGCCTGCGCCCGAACCCTCTCCTGTTGAAACTTCTGTTCCGGCGCCTCCCGACCGGACACCGGAGCTTTTTCTGGCGGTGGCCCTGGGCGATGAGACGTCGGTCAGGACCTTGCTGGATGCCGGAGTTGATGTGAATGCGCCGATTCCCTTTCCGGTTTCCGAAGAGCTTCTCATGCGGTTCCGGGGGACAGGCATCGAGCATTTTCTGACCTCCGAGCGCGGGCTGACGGCGCTCATGCTGGCGTCCTCGATGGGAAATCCGGGGATGGTCAGACTGCTGCTCGAACGCGGGGCAAAACGTTTTGCCGTGACGCAGCGTCACAAGACGTTTGCGCTCTGGCTTGCCGGGCGCAACGCGCATGTCGAGGTGATGCAGGCGCTTCTCGGTGTGGAGCCCGGCTCGGAAACCGCCCGCATGAAGATCCGGGTGAACCTTGCGGACCAGACCGCCTATTTCTGGAAGGATGGAATCATCGTGCGGACGATCCCCATCTCCTCGGGACGTAAAAAATTCCCCACGCCGACGGGCCGTTTCGTGGTCACCGACAAATACAAGGATTGGAAGTCCACTCTCTACCCGGCAAAAATGCCCTATTTTCTGAGGCTTTCGTGCAGGGATTTCGGGCTGCATGCGGGAGTACTTCCGGGCTATCCCGCATCTCACGGCTGCATCCGCCTTCCTGCTGACGAAGCAAAGGTGCTCTTCGCGGAAGTGCCGGTGGGAACTCTCGTGGAGATCGAGTGAAAAATCAGGGGGTGCCCTGGCTGCCGTGGAAACGGTTCAGAAACTCCAGGATCTTCCTGCCGACCTGATCGCTGTCCGGGCCAAGCCAGACGAGGTGCCCGGTTCCGGGCACATCCAGAAGTTCGGCATTCGGCATGCGCTTTTCGGCGGCCTCCACATCCTGCAGGGGAATCCATTTGTCCTCCGCTCCGTGAATGAAAAGTGCCGGTATCGTGAGTTTGTCGTAAGGGACATCGGCAAGAACTCGCAATTGGAGCAGATCGTTTCTCAGTCCGGTCTCGCGGGGGCTGAGCGGTGCGAATGTTCCGGCAAGGTCCTGGAACCAGGCGAGTTGGGCGGAGTTTCCCAGCACCGACTGGACCCATGATGAACGGGCTTGCAAATCTCCTGACTGCGCGATGTCGAACGTTCCCCCCAGCGCTCCCGCCAGGTCACGCCGCACAGCCTCAACAAACGCCCAAGCTCCCATGTCGCCGGTCAGATGTTCATTCAGCGCCTCCGGGAGTGGCGGGTTGAGCGGCTGCGTCGGCATTTTTTTTGTGACCGGTGAGACGAGGACAAGTGCCCAAGCGCGTTCCGGGTGCCTCCTTGCGAATTCGATGGCGGCGGGGGCGCCCAGCGAGACTCCCATAACGGCAACGCTGTCGATGCTCAGCGAGTCCAACAGTGCGAGCATGGCATCAGCCTGGTTTTCCGGCGTAAGCCCGGTGGTGAGCGGGGTTCGCAGATAGCCGGGCCGGGAAGGAGCGATGACTTGAAATCCCGAATCCGAGAGGCTGCTGGCAAACAGCATCGCCTGGTCGAAGCCGCCGGGCGAACCGTGAAAAACGAGCAGCGAAGGCCCCTCGCCGCTGCGGACATACTCCACTTTTCCCGCTTTCGTGTCCGCGATGGTTGAGGCGGCATTCAGATGTGACATCTTTTCCGCCCGCCACGAGCTGAACCACGCCATGACTCCCCCGGTGCCCAGCAGGACGGCCACGATGAGAAGAAAGACCAGACGGAGCAGGAGACGGGAAAAAGACTTCATCAGCGCTTGGAAAGCCGGAAGAAAAGATAGCTGCCCAGCGTGAAGAACAGCACATTCGGAATCCAGATCAGCACGGCGGGGTGGGCGGCCGGGTTGTTGCGGAAGGTGTCCGCCATGATGATGAAGAAAAAGTAAGTGAAGGCGATGATCAGGCTGAGAGCAAATCCGACCGAAGTTTCCTTGCGATGGGCGGTGATCCCGAGCGGCACGGCGATGAGCGCGAATGCGGCGCAGGCGAGGGCCACGGAAAACCGCTTATTGAACTCGACGATCGCCTCGGTTTCACGCTCGCCCGCCCCTTTGGCAAGGAAGTCGGAGAGCTCGGAGAGCGTGTAGGAACTCATGCGGCGCGTGCCTTGGTATTCCTCGAAGAATTTCGACAGGGAGATCGGGAAAACTCCTTCCTTCATGACGATGCCCTGCTGGATTTTATTCACATCCTGAGGGTCGTGGTCGTCGCGCTGCTCGAAGCGAGCGTTGAACAAGCGCAGAAGGAGGCGGGAATTTTCCGGATCCGGGCTCAATACCCCCTCGTGCGCGAAGATCATTTGCTTCGGCATGAAGGCGTCGTCCAGTTCAAAGACGATGATGTTGATCAGCTTGTCTCCCTCCTTTTTTCCCACGTAGACCCGGCGGTCGGGGAACTTGTCGATGATTTCGTCCGCCTGGAAAAGCGACGCCGGGTTGCTCGTGGCGATCTCCATGACGGCCCGGGTCATCGCCTGTTCGGCGCGGGGCGCGACCTCGATGTTGATCCAGAAGCATGTGAGAGTCAGGGTTGCGGCCAAGACGAAGACCGGCACGCAGATGCGAGGGATGCTGACGCCGTTCGACTTCAACGCGATCAGCTCGTTGTCGGCGGACATTCTTCCAAACACGAGCAGCAGCGCCGTGAGGAACCCCCAGGGGATCGTGAACGTCAGGGAAAATGGCAGGACGAGGGCGATGAACGCCAGCACCGTCGAAATCGGGACATCCGGATTGTTGATCAGGATATCGAGGAGTTCCTTGAAAATGTTGCCCAGGACGAGCACGAGCGTGAGCACGAGCACGCCGAAAAACGTCGTGAGGAGAACCCCGAGGCCGACTGTGCGATCGATGATCTTCACTTATTCCTGGAAGACCCCCATTTTGCGGAATTTGTCGTAGCGCTGGCGCACGAGCTTGTCGACGGGGGTCTTCATCACTTCGCGGAGGGCACCAAGGACCGCAGATTTTAAATTGGACGCGGCTGCTGCCGGGTCGCGGTGTGCGCCGCCGAGCGGTTCGGGGATCACCGCATCAACAAGCCCCATCTCCATGAGCGCATCGGCGTTGAGTTTGAGGGCTTCCGCAGCCTCGGGCGCATGCTTGCGGTGCTTCCACAGGATCGCGGCGCAGCCCTCCGGGCTGATCACCGAGTAGTAGGAATTTTCCATCATGAGCACCCGGTCCGCCACGCCGATCCCCAGGGCACCTCCGGATCCCCCCTCGCCGATGACAACCGAGACCACCGGCGTGCGCAGGACCATCATCTCGCGGAGGTTCACGGCGATGGCCTCGGCGATGTGGCGCTCTTCCGCGCCGACGCCGGGATAGGCCCCGGGAGTGTCGATCAGGGAGACCACGGGAAATCCGAATTTTTCCCCCATGCGCATCAGGCGGAGCGCCTTCCGGTATCCTTCCGGGTGGGGGCTGCCAAAATTCCGGAGCAGGTTTTCTTTAACGTCCCGGCCCTTCTGCTGACCGACGACGACACACGGGATCCCGTCGATGCGGGCCATTCCGCCCGGCATCGAGGCGTCGTCTCCAAAAAGCCGGTCGCCCTTGAGTTCGATAAAATCCGTGAAAATCTGCGAGACATAATCGAGAAAAAACGGGCGGGCGGTATGCCGGGCGATCTGCACCCGCTGCCAGGCGGTCAGGCGCCCGTAGATCTCGTTGCGGGTGGCATCGATTTTTTCCTGCATCCTCCGGACCTCGGGATCCAGATCGATGTTTTTTCCGGCCACATGGCGTTTCAGATCCTCAAGCTTGGCTTCCAGTTCGAGGATCGGTTTTTCAAATTCGAGCGGCTGAATGTCCATGGTGGATTACTTGATGGTGACCGGCGTTCCCCTGGTCGTCAGAACAAAAATTTCCTCAGCATCCGCCGGGTCGAGAACGATGCCGGGAGGCATCGGTGGAGTTGTGCCATCGGCAGCCGCAGCCGGGGTGCCGCGGACGACGATGCCGGCCGCACCGAGCATCAGCCACCGGTCGCTGCCATCGTAGTCCTTGGTGCCGAAGGCTGCGCGGACGCTGCCCTTCATCGCCACCTTGTCGGCCACCTTTGTTTCGATGCTTCCCTTCCCCGCAGCCGGGGGAAGTTTGAGCGATTTGATCGGATACTCGCGGACGAATGCTCCGGCGTTGAGAAGCGTGACCGAGTTCGCCGCCCGGTCGACCACGAGCGCGGTGTCCAGCTTTGGGATCATCAATTGCTGCCCGATCTTGAGGTTGATCGTGGCGAGCCGGTTTGCCCGGTAGATCAGCTCGGCTCCGGATTTGAATTTCGCCGCGATTTTCACGAGCGAGTCCCCCGAGACCACGGTGTAGGGCGCTTTTTCCGGGGAGGGATCCGGCGAGAGCAGGCGCGAGGAGTTGATTCTGCCGATTGCTGCCCGGACAGCCGATGACATCGGGGATTCCGGATAGGTATCGAGAAAATGCTGGAGGGCGGTCTGGGCCTCGGGGGTGTCCTGGTCAAGCGATGGCTTGAGCGATTCAAAGGCGGCAAGGCTCGGATCCGGCGGCGGAGGGGGAGCTGTCTCGGCAAGCTTCTGCTCCTGGATATCGAGCTTCTTGGGTTTGACGAACGACTCGTAGGCAAAATACCCGGATCCGCCGAGGATTGCGGCGACGAGTGCCAGAATAACAAGAGTCCGGATGATCATGGGCTTGAGGTTATGCGAACCGCGGGGAAAAAGGAAACGCTCAAATCAACCCGCGGCGCTGCCACTCCTCGACATTTCCGCCCGCCGACTTCTGGATCATCTCCATGGAGAACTTCAGGAGGCAGACTTCCCACGCATCGTCCACGCCGGCGATGAGCGTGGCAAACGGGTCCTCTCCGGCTCCGATTTTGTCCTTCAGCCTGTCCAAAGCCGAGTCCATCGGCTCCCGGACCACGCGTTCGGATAGATCGGTTTTCCGGAACTGGAACCCGTAGCGGAGGATCCGCATGGCGGCTCCGTGCGACTCGACCCAGTCGGCATATTCGCGGGCCTTGTCTCCGAATCCGTCGAGCAGAAGCTTGCTGAAGTGGTGCGGCGAAACGATCCGCGGGCGCTCGGCCTCGATCCGGCCATCGCGGATGCGGACGGTGTCCACTTCATCGAGGAGTTCGCTGACGAGGGAAAAATGAAACCGGGTGGTGCCGAAAGTTTCTATCCCGCACTGCGGGCTCACCACCACGCGCGTGTTCTCCATCGCGTAGTGGAAGTCGTGCTCTTGATACATCCGGCCAGAATACCCGTGTCCCGACCGCCTGCAACACGCTTATTTTATGATCCGCATTTGACAAACGGCCGGTTTTGGCTTTTTCACATGGCTGCATGAAGCACACACTTCCGATTCTTCTGGCCGCCGCGGCGATCGCGCTCACCGGTTGCCAAACACTCAACGTCCGCCCGGTTTACGATCCGGTTGGATACAAGCCGAAAAATCCATCCAACGTCCGCGTGAAGGTCTCACTCCAGAACCGCATGGTGTATGTGCTGGAGGGTGACAAGCCGCTTCTCGTGACCGCCACAGCGATCGGGTTGCCTGCGAAGCCGACCCCGAAGGGCAACTTCCGCGTCATCGAAAAAATCGAGAACAAGCGCTCCGGATCCTACGGGTTCTGGGTGAATGGCAACTCGATTATCGCGGGGACGAGCGGACAGTGCCCCGGCGGCAGCTATCATTACGTCGGATTTCCCATGCAATACTGGGTCGGGTTTTCTCCGGGATACGGGTTCCATGTGGGATCTGTCTGGCCGACGCCCCGCACCCACGGCTGTCTGAGGATCCATGAGAACGCCGCACGGGAGCTTTACGAGATCGTCCGCATCGGGACTCCTGTGAACATCGCCCAGACCCAGCCTGAAGACGCGACCCTTGGAAAGAACCCGCCGCGTCCGCAGGACTACAACGATCCGGATCCTCCGAAATCGCTCACGATCTCGTCGGCTGTCTTCAAAAAGGATCCCAACGACATTCCGCGCGACCAGCCCTGACAAACGGAATTCCCGGGTTTCCGGGAAGGTCGATCAGCCAGAGGACGCCCAGAAAATGGAGTCAAGCCCGTCCGGAGCCGGCCGAGTGAACCTTCGCACGCCGGATGTGATGTCCCATGTGCAGGCGCAGGTCGAGAGCCACTACCGAAGTGCTTTGGTGGAGAGGATCCGTGCTCAGGGCGGGGTTCTGCAGGTGGGGCGGACCACGATCCGGCTCGCGAAGCAGTTCGGCTTTTGTTACGGCGTCGAGCGGGCTATCGACCTCGCCTATGCGGCCGGAAAAGTTTTTTCAGACCGGAAGATTTTTCTGCTGGGCGAGATCATCCACAACCCGGATGTCAACGCGCAGATGGCCGACCTCGGAATCCTCCATCTTCCGGCGCGGCCCTCTGCGGAGGATTTCGCCGAGCTCGTGGCCGAGGACATTGTGATCATCCCGGCATTCGGCGCCGAGACGGCGACAGTGGATGCCATCAAGGCCCGCGGTGCCCGGATCGTGGACACCACGTGTGGGGATGTGATAAGCGTCTGGAAGAGGGTGCGGCAGAATGCGGTCGAGCAGGTGACCTCGATCATCCACGGAAAATCCGTACACGAGGAGACGCGGGCGACCGCGTCCCGCGCGCTCGGGCCCGACGGCAGCGGGCATTACCTGATCGTGCTGGATCTCGACCAGGCGGCCCGGGTCTGTGATTTCATCCGACAGGGCGGGAATGCCGCCGCGTTCATGGAAACATTCCGTGATTCCGCAAGCCCCGGATTCGATCCGGAACTGCATCTAAAGCGGATCGGGGTGGCGAACCAGACGACCATGCTGCGCAGCGAGACAGAGGAGATCCAGAACCTCCTGCGCGCGGCCGTCGCGTCACGCGATGGCGGAGACACCGCGAATTTCCGGTATTTCGACACGATCTGCGGGGCCACGCAGGAGCGTCAGGATGCGCTTTTTCAACTTCTTTCCGAATCCCCGGATCTGCTCCTCGTCATCGGCGGCTACAATAGTTCCAACACAACGCATCTGGTGGAAATCGGAAAAAAATCGCAACCAACATGGTTTGTCAGGAACGCGTCATGCCTTCGCTCGGCTGACGAAATCCTCCACTACGACCTGGACAAAAAGGAAGAAGTTCTTTCATCCGGGTGGCTGCGTGCCGGCGGGACGCTTACGGTCGGGATCACGGCCGGCGCTAGTTGTCCGAACAACCTGATCGAGGATACGATCCGCAGGGTTCTCGAACTTCGGGGCGAGCAACTGCCGGGCTGAAACAACCTAGGTTTTGCGATGCCGCGATCGCGACACGCCAAAGTTTCAGCGGGCTTTGGCGGGTTGCTTTTCGGCTTCCGGCCCGGACCTTCGGTCATGTGCCGCTGCCTCGTAGATCGCTCTCCAGTGGGCAAGGCGTTCCTTGACGCGTTTCTCCATGCCGTTTTCCGTGGGTTCGTAGAAGACGCGTCCTTCCGGGAGGTAAGCCTGCGGGACATAGGACCCTTCAAAGTCATGGCTGTATTGGTATCCCTTGCCGTGCCCGAGGCGTTCGGATCCTTTGTAGTGTCCGTCACGGAGATGGGTGGGGACGGCGAGGGTCCGGCCTTCACGGACTTCCTGCGAGGCCTTACCGATGGCGACCGTGCAGCGGTTGCTCTTCGGCGCGGTGGCCAGATAGACGGTGGCGTGGGCTAGAAGGAGATTCGCTTCGGGAAGGCCGATGAATTCGACCGCCTGCTGGGCCGCCATGGCCACGACGAGCGCGTTGGAATCCGCCATCCCGACATCCTCGCTTGCACAGATGACGATCCGCCGGGCGATGAACCGGATGCCCTCCCCCGCGTGCAGCATCTTGGCGAGCCAGTAAAGGGCGGCATCCGGATCGCTGCCCCGCATGCTTTTGATGAACGCGCTGATCGTGTCGTAGTGGGCGTCCCCGGTGCCATCATAGACGACCGCCTTCTGCTGGATGCTTTCCTCTGCGGCATGCAGGGTGATGCGGACCTGGCCGTTGCTCTCCGGCGGGGTGGTGAGCGCCGCAATCTCGAGGGCATTCAGGCAACGCCGTGCATCGCCGTCGCTCAGGCGCGCAAGATGCGCGGCGGCATCGGACTCCAGCAGGATGCCGCGCCCGCCAAGCCCACGCTCCGGATCCGCAAGGGCGCGGTGCATGAGGTCAACAAGGTCTGCCTCCGGAAGCGGTTCCAACTGGAAAACCTGCGAGCGGGAGAGGAGGGCGCTGTTCACGCTGAAGAAAGGGTTCTGTGTCGTCGCTCCGATGAGCCGGATCAGGCCGTTTTCGACTTCCGGCAGGAGGACGTCCTGCTGGGCCTTGTTGAACCGGTGGATCTCATCCACAAAAAGAATCGTCTTCATCTGGGCCCGGCGGAGAGCGGCAGCTCCGATGACCCGGCGGATGTCGGCGACGTTGCTTTCCACCCCGCTCAGCCGCTCGAATTTTGCCTTCGTCGCGCCGGCGATCACCTGCGCCAGCGTCGTCTTGCCGGTTCCCGGCGGTCCGAAGAGGATGAGCGAGGAAATCCGGTCGGCCTCGATCGCTCGGCGCAGGAGTTTTCCCGGGCCGAGAATATGCTGCTGCCCGGCATATTCCTGCAGCGTGCGCGGCCGCATGCGCGCGGCCAGCGGCGCATCGGGTGCCACCTCGCAGGAGGGTTCCTGAAACAAATCATCCACCGTGCCATTATCGCGGGTTTTTCTCGCAAGCCAAGACGCGATCCCGTAGGGTGGTTTCATGCAAACCCTGCTTGTTCCCCTCGATGCCAGCGCCAGCACGCCCAAAGTTTTGAACCACGCCGAGGGGCTTGCCCGGGCACTTCCGGCGAGGGTCGTTCTCCTCCATGTCGTCGAGCCGGTGGCCACCTATGTCCCCGTCGGAGCGGCAATGGACGTGATCGCCACCGCCCCGCCTCCGATCGAGGAGGGAGAAACAGAGGGGGCGAAGCAGCGGATCGAGCAACTGGCGGCACCTCTGCGGTCCAAGGGGATCGATGTCGCCTGCGAAGCTGTGCTCGGACTCGCTGTGGACGAAATCATCGAGCAGGCAAAAACCCTTGCGGCGGACTACATTGTTCTCGGCTCTCACGGTCATGGTGCCCTCTACCACCTCTTCAGTGGCAGCGTGGTCACCGGCGTCCTCAAGCACAGCCCCTGTCCTGTCATTGTTGTTCCCGTCGGGAACTGACCGAATCGCTTTTCAGGGGCGTCCATATCCCGACAGGCTGTTTGACAAACCTTGTTCCGCTGCGCTATTCTGGGGACATGCTTGACACCACCGATCCCGAGGACCGCCAGATCCGTGTGATTCTGATCTCCGCCGCCGCTGTTGCCATTCTTGGGCTGATCGCCATCGCCACCGTTGTGGCGGTGATGGTTTCGGCCAATTTCAATTTTCTCAGCTGGATGGAGTAGCGTTCGGGTCGCCGTGGATCTTTGCGCCCGCCGAGCACAGGCAGGCGCCAAGGAAGATCACAACTCCCGAGATATACACCCAGAGCATCAGAAGCATCATCACTCCCACCGTTCCGTAGATCGCATTGTAGTTCACGAAGCGCGGGAGGTAGTTCACGAACGCATTCTGGCAGGTTTGTAGCGCGAGGGTGACGACGAGGGCGGGGATCCAGACCTGGCGGAAATAGACCCGCCGCCTCGGGGCCAGCATGTAGAGGAGGGTGAACGAGTAGAATAAGACTCCTCCCGCCAGCGCATACCGGCCCCAGTCGAAGAGCTGCGCGATCAAATCCAAATTCACTCCGGGCAGCTGGGACTCCACAAAATCCTCGAATGCGATGAGAATTTTCCTCGCCGCCTGCAGGAGCGCCGGTGCGATCAAGCCGATCAGCAGTGCGCTGGCGAGCACGAGGATCATCAGAAGATTTTTCAGCGGCAGCTGCCACCACGGGATTTCGACCGTGTGCCACGCCCGGTTCACCCCCCGGACGAGAGCCTGGAAAAACCGCAGCGAGCACCACATCAGGATCGCAAAGGAAACCGCCGTCACGCTTCCTCGCGATTTCTCCAGTGACCCGACGAGCTGCCAGACGAATGCCTGTTCTGGCCCGCCGAGAGGGAAATACCTCTGGACCGTATGGATGACCTCCTGCGGCTCGAAAAACGACGATCCGACGGTCAGGATAATCGCGAACAGCGGGACGAGGGAAAACAGGAGGCCGGGCACCCAGTATCGCGCATTGCTCACGAAGTAGTTCTTCTCCAGTCCCGTCGCCAGGCGGGTCTTCAGATCATCACGAGCCTCTTGGAGGAGTTGGTAATTCACCTGATCAAACAGCAGGCGGCCGCTGCCATCGCGGAAGAGCATTCGCAGCAGGGTTCGTTCTTCCGGCAACAAATCGCCTTCACCAGAGTCTTTGAGCATCAGCATGTACTTTCGCTTCTCGTATTCCGTGATGGAAAGCTTTCCCTTGACC
>QYQL01000077.1 GCA_007280915.1 Verrucomicrobiaceae bacterium
AGGAAGCGGGCATGCGGGCCTGAAACAAGCGATCCCGCCTTGCAGCGGACTAATGTGCATGATAAGCATCCCTCTCACGCGGCGTGTGGATATCCCGCACGCCAACGTCCTCATAGCTCAAGTGGATAGAGCAGGGCTCTCCTAAAGCTCAGATGGTGGTTCGACTCCACCTGGGGACATTTTTTTGAACCCGTTTTTCAAGCATCCAAGTATCGGAAAAGTGGTAACCGATTGGCCAAAGCCCCCGGACCCGGGCTGTCGCTGCCTCGTAATCCGCCAGAGGAAATATTTTACCTCATAGTCATTTTCATTGAGGCAATACGGGCAAGGTTGACCGCGCGCTGGACAAACGGGCGCGGGGAATTTACCAAGATGCGCACATGAGCAGTCCGAACCTTGATGTCCGAGATGTCGCCCGGCTGGCGCGCATCGAACTGAGCGATGAAGAAGCCGCCACGTTTCAATCCCAACTGGGCAGCGTGCTCGAGTATGTCGAGCAACTCGGCAAACTGGACGTGTCGCAGGTCGAGCCGACCGCGCACGCGGCGCCAGTCTTCAATGTCTTCCGCGAGGATGTCGCGAAGCCGGGCCTGGACCGGTCCGCTGTGCTGGCCAACGCACCACATGCGGCGAACAACCTGGTCCTCGTCACCAAAGTCATCGAATAGCCATGAGCGATCTCTCCAGCCTGACCATTTCCGAACTTCAAACCGGGTTCCGCAGCGGGGCCTTCACCCCGGCGGACGCCGTCCGAGCCATCGAATCGCGCATCGAATCCATCGATCCGCAGATCCAGGCGTATCTTGCACGGGATTTTGATTCCGCCCTGGCGGCCGCGGAAAAAGCCGACGTGTCGCTCCCGTTGGGAGGGGTCCCGATCGGAATCAAGGACGTGATCAATGTTTGGGGCGAGCAATGCACATGCGGGTCGAAGATCCTTGCCGGATACAAGGCCCCGTATGACGCGACGGTGATTTCCAAGCTGCGCGCGGCGGGCGCGATTCCGTTCGGAAGACTGAACATGGACGAGTTCGCGATGGGTTCGTCCACCGAAAACTCGGCTTATCAGATCACCCGCAATCCGTGGGATACGACGCGCATTCCCGGAGGCTCCAGCGGCGGCTCGGCGGCGGCTGTGGCCGCGCGCGAGGCATTTGCCACACTCGGCAGCGACACCGGAGGTTCGATCCGCCAGCCTGCGGCGCTCTGCGGGGTGGTCGGTCTCAAGCCGAGCTACGGCCGCGTCTCGCGTTACGGGCTTGTCGCCTTTGCGAGTTCGCTCGACCAGATCGGCCCATTCGCACGCAGCACGCGCGATTGCGCGGCAATCCTGAATGCCATCGCAGGAAAGGACCCCCGCGACTCGACGTCTCTCGAACTTCCGGAAGAGGATTTCACCACCCGGCTCGGACGCGATTTGAAAGGCGTGAAGCTCGGGATTCCCAAAGAATATTTTGTGGACGGGATGGACAGCAGGATCCGTAAAAAAGTGGAGGCCGCGATCCGGCAATGCGAGAGCCTCGGGGCCGAACTGGTCGAGGTGTCTCTCCCACACACCGAATACGCCATCGGAGTTTATTACATCATCGCGACCGCCGAAGCCTCCGCGAACCTAGCGCGTTTCGACGGCGTCCGTTACGGCCACCGCGCAAAAAATCCGGCCGACCTCCTCGACCACTACCGCCGCACCCGGGAGGAGGGCTTCGGCAGCGAGGTGAAGCGGCGGATCATCCTCGGCACGTATGTGCTTTCCAGCGGATACTATGACGCCTACTACCTGCGGGCCCAGAAGGTCCGCACGCTCATCCGGCGCGATTTCACAAACGCCTTTGAAAAAGTGGACGCCCTCATCTGCCCGACGTCGCCCGACCTTGCGTTCAAAATCGGCGAGCGGGTGAACGATCCGCTGCGGATGTATCTGGCGGACATCTTCACGATCGCGGCAAACCTCGCCGGCATCTGCGGGATCAGCGTCCCCTGCGGGCTGGTCGAGGAAGACGGAAAACAGCTGCCGGTCGGCCTGCAATTCCTCGGAAAGCCGCTCGACGAGACACGTCTTCTCGGAATCGCCGACGCCTACGAACAGGCCGCCTCGCAGGAGATTCTTTCGCGGATCCCCTGAGATCCGCCCCCACCCCTCCAAAGATATTCCGGATGAGTTTTTTATTTTTCAAGCGGGTCCTCGCCAATCCGATGCGCGTGGGATACCTCGTTCCGAGCTCTCCGTTCCTCACGCGGGAGACAAGTTCCCGACTGGATTTTTCGAGTCCGCGGGTGGTCGTGGAACTCGGCCCCGGCGAGGGATGCCACACCCGGCAGATACTCAGACGGATGGGCCCCGACTGCCGCCTGATCCTCTTCGAACTGGATGCGGAATTCGCCGCGCACCTGACCAGGCAATTCCGGAACGAGCCGCGCGTCACCGTGCTCCAGACCGACGCCCTTCACATCCGCGAGGCTCTGCACGACCTCGGCCACACCCAATGCGATTACGTCGTTTCGGGAATTCCGTTTTCGACGATCGAGAAACCCGTTCGTGACCGAATCCTGAACCGGATTGCCGGTGCCATGAGCGACGAGGGCCGCTTCATCGCCTATCAGCTAACCACCCGGCTTTGCGACGAGGATCACTTGTTTGAACTGGCTGAAAAATCGTTCTGCGCGCTGAACTTCCCGCCGGTGAACGTTATGGAATTTCGCAGAGCAAGGGTCAGCGCAAACCTCCGCAATGCCTCGGACACGGAAACCTTGCGCGGCAGGCTTTCTCACGCAGAAGCCTGAAAAGGCAGGGAAAACCTTTTGAATATCGCGATCGCGATATTCAAAAGCTGCATCAGGTCGCCTCCTGGAGTTCCAGCCTCGAAACCATTTCCCGGATGTGACGCATTCCTTTGCGCTCGCTAAGGATTTCCAGGCTCCGCTCCGGAGATCCCCATTCCAGGATTTCGATCGTCACCCGGCGCACGCCCCAGCGGTTCATTTCACCGCTGCTCGGCTTGAAGAGGTCAATCGTCCCGGTCCCGACCATGGCGCTGCCATAGTCATCGACGATGTATTCCTGTCCGTTTTCCACAATGCGGAAGCGGGTGCCCACAGGATAGAGTGACCAATCGGCTGCGGCGCTTCTCACCTCACCGGCTTTCAAAGGCTGCCCAAGGGCATTCGATGTCGGATAGTCGCCGTTTTCGTCAGTGCCATAGGTATAGGCGGTCGTCCGGACGGATTCAATGCGTTGCCCAAGCTGCTGGCCGGTCTTGGAGGCTTCCGCCGTCCATACCATCCCAAACAGCACGGCCATGATTATGTGTGATTTTTTCATGGAGGCGGGGAACCTAGGGAGGGAATTCGCTGCCGCAAGGGATTATTTTTCTTTATTGAGACGCTTTCTCATTTAAGGCGGGTTGACTAAGGCGCCAGGGAGGGCTACACAAATCAGGCTTGTGACACCGACACTCAAAAAACTCACCCAAATCTACAGCCGTCCGCTCTTTGATCTCATCCACGAGAGCAGACGGGTGCATTTGGAATTCTGGAACAAGAATGAAGTCCAGCTTTGCACCCTGCTGAGCGTGAAGACCGGCGGATGCAGCGAGGACTGCGGGTATTGTTCCCAGAGCGCCCGCTACGATACGAATCTGGAGCGGCAGACCTTGATGACCACGGATGAAATTCTGCCCGTCGCGCAAATGGCCAAGGCAAACGGCTCGACCCGCTTTTGCATGGGGGCTGCATGGAAAGGCGTGCGCAAGGGCGAAAAGAAATTTGACCAGATGTTGGAAACCGTCCGCGAGGTCAGCCGACTCGGAATGGAAGTTTGCGTTACGCTGGGGCAACTGGGCGACGACGAGGCGAAGGAACTCAAGGAAGCCGGGCTCACGGCCTACAACCACAACATCGACACCTCCCCAGAGCACTACTCCTACATCGTGACAACCCACACGTTCCAGGACCGGCTTGACACAATCGGCGCAGTCCAGCGCGCAGGCATCAGCGTCTGCTGCGGCGGCATCATCGGAATGGGCGAAAGCACCACTGACCGCCTGAAAATGCTCGAGGTGCTCTGCAATTTTGATCCCCCGCCGGAAAGCGTGCCGATCAACTGCCTGATGCCAATGCCGGGCACGCCGCTCGAGGAGGCTCCTCCGGTGGACATCTTCGAGCTCGTGCGGTTGATCGCGACCGCACGGATCGTTCTTCCCAAGGCGAAAGTCCGCCTTTCGGCCGGGCGCACCCGCCTCAGCCGCGAAGCCCAGGCGCTTTGCTTCTTCGCCGGGGCAAATTCGATTTTCTACGGAGACAAGCTCCTCACCGCCGGAAATCCGGGCGTGGATGAAGACCGTCAGCTCCTGAAAGATCTCGGACTCGAGGCCCAGGCCCCGCATTCCGACCAACCGGAACACGTTCATTGAAAATCAGCATCGGCAGCGACCACGCGGGATTCTCCTACAAGGAACAGATCATCGCGCACCTCAAGGATGCGGGACACGAGGTCGTGGACTGCGGAACCCATTCTTCCGAAAGCACGGACTATCCGCTTTTCATCATCCCCGCCGCCGAGGCGGTGGCACGCGGTGAAACCGAGCGGGGAATCGTTCTGGGGGGCTCCGGCAACGGGGAGGCCATGGCGGCCAACAAGGTGAAAGGCGTGCGCTGCGCGCTGTGCTGGAACGACGAGACCGCCGAGCTTTCCCGCCGCCACAACAACTCGAATGTCCTCTCGCTCGGCGAGCGCATGATCTCGATCGAAATCGCCCTGCAAATTCTGGATATCTGGCTGAAAACACCGTTCGACGGCGGCCGCCATTCCCGCAGGATCCAGGAACTCGATGCCTACGAAGCTGGCGACGGCATGGACGGCATGAAGAAAATCGCCGCCAGCTAATCTGCCGTGCTTCCGTTCCTCATCCGGCGCCTCCTGATCAGCATTGTGTTGCTTTTCGGGATCAGCCTGATCTCGTTTTTCATGGTCACGCTGGCTCCTGGGAGCCCGTATCCATGGGGGGAACTGAATCCCAAAATCACGCCGCAGGTGAAGGAGATGTTCCGGAAGAAATTCCACCTCGACCGTCCGCTCTACGAGCAATACTGGCTGAACATGAGGGACCTTTTCACCGGGCAACTGAAGAGCATCAAAGACGACCGTCCCGTCCTCGGGCGGATCCTGGAGCGGATGCCCGCCACGCTCACGCTGAACATCGCATCGATCGTCATCTCGCTGACGTTCGGCCTGCTTCTCGGGATTTACTGCGCGAAGCACGCAGGGAAACCTCCGGACTTCTGGACCTCGCTGGGTGCGTTCGTATTCATTGCCGTCCCGACGTTCTGGATCGCGAACCTCGCGATCATCGGGCTGGTCAAATGGACATCGGTTCCGGTTCTCGGCACCCAATCGTTCGGGATCGATTTCCCGAATTTCATTTCCGCGGGCCTTGACCGCATCTGGCACGTGGCGCTACCGGCAGTGGTCCTTTCGCTTGGCGGAATCGCCGTCCAGTCGCGCTACATCCGGGCGAGCATGCTGGAGACCCTGCGCGAGGATTACATCCGGACCGCACGGGCAAAAGGGCTGGAGGAGGATGTGGTCTTCTACAAACACGCCCTGAGGAACTCGATCCGTCCGCTCATCACCGGCATCGGCGGGCTTCTTCCCGCCCTGATCGGGGGGGCGGTGATCGTCGAAACAATTTTTGCCTACCCCGGCATGGGACGCCTCGGCTACGAAGCCGTGCTCGAACGCGACTACCCGACACTCGTCGCCTTGAACTTCATTGTCGCCGGACTCGTCCTCATCGGAAACCTGATTTCCGACGTTCTCTACGCCGTTGTTGACCCACGCGTCAGGCTGGAGTAAGTCCTTTTTTCATCTCATTTCGATACCCCAATCCACATCATGAAAACCCTGCTCCTGTGTCTGGCTTGCCTCCTGCTCACCACCATCGCCAAAGCTGATCAAGCGCTCGGCTATCCCGTAAAGAATCCGCTGATCTCCTTCTCCGCCCCCGACGGCTGGGAGGCGAAGGTCAAGAACGGCAGCCTCTTTGTGGTCTCCCCGGACGGGGGCGATGTCATCGTGGAAGTCATGACGATGGAGGCCGCAGCGGCCGATGATGATGCGGCGATCAAGGAAGCCAAGGACACCGTGCAGGACTTCAAGAATTTGAAGTTGGAAAAAAGCGATGTGACGGAGGCAAAAGGCCTCATGGTTCGACTGCTCGGTGGAGAGGGAGAAGACGCGAGCGGTCCCGCCCACATCAACATGACGCTGATCAAACACCCCGATTCGGATCACCAGATCCTGTTCTCCGTCATCGCCTCAAAGGAGACCGCGGCAAAATACGGAGCCGCCGTCGGCGGAATGCTCAATTCGATCAACGCCGTCGACAAGTCGCAGACCGATGCGCCCGCGGACGGCGCAGTCCAGACTTTCAGCTACCCAGACAAAGCGAAGCCGGACTTCGCGGTGGACTTCCCGTCGGATTGGAAAATGAAGGAAACCGACGAGGGGGTTTACGTGGAATCACCAGACAAACTCGTCGCCATGAATGTCATCATGGTGGACAAGGCGGACGTGGTGGACGCCGAGGAGACCCTGAAAAAGAAAGTCGGCGAACGCTTCAAGGAGATCCTGTGGAATGAGGGCAAGGAACCCGAAGTGAACAATGATCCCGCGCTCGGCGTGACTGCCACCTTCCAAAATGCCCAGGCTTCCGATGGCCCCGGCACCGAAAAATACAGTGTGAACCTTATCACCTACGTCAGAAAAAGCGGCGACAAGTCCCTGATCCTTCTCTGCCAAAAACCCCTGCGCGCATTGGACAAGCATGCCGATGCCATGGAGGCCGTTGTCAAATCCATCAAGGTCCGCTGAACGGTCGCGCGATGGAAGAAGCTGTTCCACCCGCCAGCCAAACGTCAACCCGCGGTGCTTGGCTGACCATCGCAGGCATCTCATTCATCGCGATCTGGATCGTGGTGCATGTGTGCCTGTTCTACCTGATTTGCGCCGAGGGCATCGTGATGGACGTCCTGCTCAACATCCTGCGGGCAGTCATGTTCCCGGGCACGTCAAACTCTCCCAATCCTGACATTCTCAACTGGATCCCATTCTTGCAAGCCGGCCTGATCCTGTCTGGGGTTGCAGGAGTTCCTGCGGGGCTGGCATTCTTCTGGCGGGGCCAGCGCGGGGTGTTGCTGTTGAGCTTTGTGATCGCCTTCGTGCTTGGCATCCTGTTTGACCTCTACGCCATCTACACCATGGCCACCTCCGCGTTCCGGCTCCCGTCGTGACAGGCGGCGGAGCGTTCCTTATTTCCTGCGCTTGGAGCCGAAACGCATCCCCTTGTGGGTGCGGACGCCCTTGGCAGATTTCAAAGCGGCTGCGGCTTCGGTCTCGTTGAAGATCGCCGTATAGACATAAGCGAAATTATCGAGCTTCAGACGGGGCACCGACTGGCCGATGAACCGCTCGATGTCCTTGACGTGAGGAAGTTCCTCCGCAGTCATGATGGTGAACGCATCGCCCACATTCTGGGCGCGCCCGGTGCGGCCGATCCGGTGGACATAATCCTCCGGGTGCTGGGGCACATCGTAGTTCACCACATGGCTCACTCCGGCAATATCGATCCCGCGCGCCGCAATATCGGTGGCGACCATAACCTCATAGCGTCCGGCCTTGAATCCCTCAAGCGCCTCGACGCGCTCGGTCTGAGTCCGGTTCGAGTGAAGGGCGACCACGGAATGGTTGTTCTTTTTGAGTTCCCGACAGATCCGGTCCGCACCGTCTTTTGTGCGGGAAAAGATGAGGACGCTGTCGAAATTCGTCCGGGCGAGGAGCGCGAGGAGAAGTTCGAATTTCTGGGCGACGGCAACCGGGTAGAGCGCGTGGTTGACGGTCTCTGCAGGTGACCGGTGCGCGCCAATCTCGATCTTTTCAGGATCCTTGAGGCACCAGGATGCCAGGCGGCCGATCTCTTCGGGAATGGTCGCGGAAAACAGAAGCGTCTGGCGCGCCTTCGGGCACTTTTCCACGATCCGCCGCACGTCGGGCAGGAACCCCATGTCGAGCATGCGGTCCACCTCGTCAAGAATCAGGAATTCCAAGTTGTCAAGATCCACGGCCCCCTGCTGCATGTGATCGAGAAGCCGTCCCGGGGTCGCCACGACGACATCCACCTTACGGGCGAGATCCTCCTTCTGCTTTCCGTATCCGACACCTCCGTGGACGAGCGTGACCTCGGTATGCATGAAGCGCATGTAATCCCGGAAGGCTGTTTCGACCTGCATGGCCAGCTCGCGGGTCGGCTCCAGAACAAGGCAGCGAATCTTCCGCTCCGGGTGGTCGAGCTTGCAGAGCACAGGGAGGGCGAAGGCGGCGGTTTTACCCGTGCCGGTTTGAGCCGAAGCGATGAGATCGCGTCCGGAAAGGATGACAGGGATGGCGCGGAGCTGGATCGGAGTCGGTTCGGAATACCCCATCCGCTGGGCACCGTGGAGCACGGTCTCGGAGAGGCCAAGATTTTGGAATGACATGAACGAACACTATTAAACAGCTTTCAGATTTGAAACCAGCCTTTTACCTCGAACGGTTGAAATGATGCAACCGCCCCTGCACACGCCCCTAGGCAGAATCGGCGGATCGAGACTCTCTGTCCGTTAAGCATCCCCTCCCCTGCAGCTCCCGGCTGGGCCGAGGCAAGCCCTCCGGAAATCCCGGCGCCCGCCAATTTGAGCATCGCCTCCTTCGCCGTCCAGCATCGTAGGAAGGAGTCTTCGTCGACGATGAGGGATGCCTCCTCCGGGTGAAAGAACCTCTGCGCAATGCCGGCAAAATCCCGGCAGCGACCAGGAAACTCGATGTCGATGCCGATCGGAAAAATCGAAAACGCCGCAACGACCTCGCCTCCGGAATGACTGACATTAAAATGGAGGCTTCCCGCATTTTCGAAAAATGGTTTTCCCTCCGGCAAAGAGGATAGCCTGAATCCACGAGGGTCTCTTCCGGTGTAGATGCCCGCAATACGTCGGATTCCACTTCTGCCCGCGATGAAAGCCTGCCTGCTTTGGGGAGATTGATATCTGTCGGCTTGGGCTTTTTCATCCGCCGACAGCAGGTCACACTCCATGCCGGTCAGTCTCCAAACATGAACGGGCTCCAACGCAAGGCCGACCGGAGGAACAACGAATGTCGTCTCCTTCAAAATAGAACCGCCCGCACAGCTACCTCGGAGCATTCCTGAATCCAGAAAAGTTCCGGACGGTTCCTGTTGTTGCGAGAATCTCCAGCTTGCCGATCGGTTTTCCGCCGGAGTCATGGCATTCAATCGTCCAAACCGGCGGCGTTCGTTTGGCATGGCAGGTCAGCATGTAATCCACACGCCCAAGCGTCGCGCCGTTGGCCGCTGCATAGCTCCGCGCAATATCCCAAACACCGCCGGAATCGATCCCGACAGCGCTCATCGGAATATTGATCTCTTTCCTCTCGGCCTCATAGATATTCACGGAAAGCGAATCCGAGACAAACTGGTCGCTGGCGACAGTCAGTTTGTGGACGGTGCCTGGATCCTCGGTGTTCCATGCCTGCAAAACCCATTCCTTGGGATTTGGCGAACCTCCTTTTCCAATCACCTCCAGAATCCCGTCGGCATACTTCGGCGGCACGGCCAGCATGGCGGCCACGGCGCCACCTGCGACCGGGGCCAGAGTCCTGACAACCGGCACGCCCGACCCTCCAGAATCGGGCAAAAGACCATCAACCTTGGGGGCATCCTGAGCGCGCAGTCGAAAAGGGACCGTCAGGGTGCCGATGACGCAAATGATGAAGAATATCCTGCAGGAGGAATAACTCATACCTGCAAGAAAAGCCCCCGGGACAGATCCCTGTCACGCCCAAAAGTATGCCGCTTAGGCAAGAGGCAATTTCCTCATCAATCTGATAATCTCGCGGTCTTCGCGCCCGTCGAATGTCGGAATGCCCACCGTCTCCCGAATCAGTTGGAAATCCCCGCCGAACAAGTCACCCAGTTCCTCCATCGAGCATCCAAATGGGGGGCCGTCCTCACCGTCATGCGAAGGATTTCTGTAAAAAATCGCGAGAAACAGCCCGCCTGGTTTGAGAGCGGAGGAAACAGTGCGGGCATAGGCCGGGCGCAAAGCGGGCGGGATCGCACAGAAACACGTGTGCTCGAAAACCGCATCAAACGCACCGTGTTCAAATGCCGATTCAGAAAAAAAATCCGCCAGACGATACGATTCCCCACCGACGACCGGAATACTTTCGGCCCGCGCAATGGCGGAGGGGGCAAGATCCAACCCGGTCACCAGGGCGTCGGGATCGGCTGCGAGGGCGCGCACATCGTGGCCGGTTCCGCAGCCCGGAACAAGAATCCTTCCGGTCAGACGGTTTTCACGCAACCACTCGACAAGAGCGGGATGGGCGCATCCTTTTTCCCAAGGCGTGTCGCCAGCCTGATAGCGGGCCTCCCAGTCAGGACCGCCGGATCCAGCGGGATCCAAGGGAGACTCCATATTGGTATTTTCGGCTGTGTTCACGAATCAGAAAGGGCATTTCTTTTTTCAGTTGTAAATCGAAATGCGGTTCGAGCGCCAGGCGAAGCGCGTCCCACGATGACCCGGTGCCGGGCCGCCCGCCGATCCAATTCCTGGGATCGGTGAACTCTGGAAGCCATGAAAACGGCGTGGCCAGGAGAAGCTGACCGCCCGGCGCAACAAGATCCGGAAGGCTGCCGAGAAATTTCCCCGGATCGGGAAGCCGGCAAAGAAGGTTTGCGGCGAGCACGAGGTCGAAGCGCCCGATGTCCGTCCGCAAAGCCGTCGCGTCCCCCGTTTCAAAGCTGACACGTGAAACGTCGATGCCAGCGGGAATGCGGGCCGTGAATTCCGCGGTGCGCTCGCCTTCGACAAGGATTTCGCAGGAATGCCTCCCGTCGCATCGCAAGGTTTCTGCTACGCCGATGAAGGCGGCGGAATAGTCCACCCCGATCACACATTGTGCGAATCGAGCCAGTTCGAATGTGGATCGCCCAACCGCACAGCCAAGATCCAGAGCTGACTTCACACCCCGCTCATGATCGGCCAGTTCCGCGACAAGCCGGACCGGAAAATGCAATGCCTCGCGGGGGACTGGAATGTCGCCAGAAAAATCCGTCTCCTCCGCGTAATGGAAGAACAGATATTCCGAAACGAGCTTCCGGGTTTCGTAGGGGTTTATCATGAGGCGAGCAGCTTTCGCGCATGCGCGAGCGCCTCGGGGACTTTGGAGACATCTTTCCCGCCGCCACGTGCCGCATCCGGTTTTCCGCCGCCTTTTCCTCCGACGATCGGGGCCACCGTCTGGATCAACTTCCCGGCCTGGATCCGGGATTGAAATTCCTTGGAAACAGTCGCAACCAACGACACGGACCCAGTGGCAGTGCCCGCGAGGAGGCAAACCCCGGAGAAGCTTCCCTTGATCGCATCGGAAACGGCCTGCACGTAATCCCCGTCAACCGGTCCGAGATCAACGGCGATGCACGGAATCCCTCCGATGTCTTCCGCCTGAACGAGAACCTCCTTGCCACGGTAAGAAGCCTCTCGTGCGCGGGCGGCCTTGAGGGCTTTCTCCAACTCCTTGTGCTGAGCGAGAAGTCCTTCGATCTTCCTCTCGATTTCTCCGACCGGGCTGTTGATCTGCGCAGCGATCCCCATCAGGCGATCCCCATCGCGGACCGCATGGGCGGAAGCCTCGAGTCCGGCGATCGCCTCGATCCGGCGGACGCCTGCCGCAATCGCTGCCTCACCAAGAATACGGAACAGCCCGATCTCGCCGGTCGCCCGGGCATGGGTTCCGGCACAAAGCTCCATCGAGTATCCGTCCAGCGCTGACCGACTGCCTCCGATCTGCACCACCCTCACGGTCTCCCCGTATTTGTCCCCGAAAAACTGCATGATGTCCGGGCGTCCGCGCACATCGGCATACGGCACCTCGATCCATGACACCGCAGCATTCTCGACGATGCGCTCGTTGACGAGCCTCTCGATATCCCGCACCTGTGATGCGGCCAGAGGACCACTGTTGAAGTCGAATGTCAGCTTGTCCGATCCGACGAAGGACCCCTTTTGCGCCGCCTCGTGGGAGACCACTTCGTGGAGCGCCCAGTGGAGCAGATGGGTAACCGAATGATGCCGCTGGATGGCAGCGCGACGGTCGGCATCCACACTCATCATGACCTCGCTTCCGATGGGGGGAGTGTCGTCCGCATCAAGAAAGTGAAGCCATGTGTGCCCGGTTTTCTGAGTATTGGAAATCCGCCAGACATTCGCGCCGTGAGTCAGCTCACCGGTATCCCCGACCTGTCCGCCCATTTCGGCATAGGCCGTGCTCGCATCGAGCACCACGGCGGTTTTGTCTTTCAGGCTCAGCACCTCGACCACCCTGGCCGGAACGGAGAGCTGGTCATAACCAAGGAACTTCGTCGGCTCTTTCGTCTCGACCTCAGAAAGCTCGATCACCGTCTTCTTCTGCGCCGATCGGGCGCGGGAGCGCTGGGCCTCCATCAGCTTTTCGAACCCCTCGTTGTCCACGGCAAGCCCCAGTTCCCGGGCCATGAGGGCGGTCAGATCCAGCGGGAACCCCTGCTCATCATAAAGCCGGAAGGCAAATTCCCCTGAGATGAGGCCGGAGTGCTCCTCCACTTCGCTCTCGAAAAGGGCAATGCCCTTGTCAAGGGTCTTGTTGAAGGCCTCCTCCTCGCGACGGAGCACTTCCTCCACATGCTTTTGCTTCTTCCGGATCTCCGGAAAAACATCGCCCATTGTTCGGGCGAGAACATCCACGAGCTTGTAAAAAAACGGTTCGTGAAATCCCAGCGTGCGACCGTAGCGAACCGCCCGGCGCAGGATCCGTCGCAGCACGTAGTTCCGGTCGGTATTCCCGGGCTGAATCCCGTCGGCAATCGCAAAGCTCAGCGTCCGGATGTGGTCGGCAATCACGCGGAACGCGACGTCTATATGTTCCTGCTCGGTTCCTCCCGTGCTGCCGGACGCAGGGAGCGTGGAGCCGTAGGTTTTCCCGCTCAGGCTTTCGATCTCATCGAAAATCGGCCGGAAAATATCGGTTTCGTAGTTTGAGATTTTTGCGTTGGTGAAATCGGCGAACCCCTTGGTCCCCTGGATGATCGAGGCCACACGTTCGAATCCCATCCCAGTATCCACATGCTTCGCCGGGAGCGGCGAAAAGGAACCGTCCGGATTCGCGTTGAACTGGATGAAAACCAGATTCCAGATCTCGATGCATTCGGCGGTCCCCCGGTTCACAAGCGCTCCGCGCGTATCGCCCGATGGGGTCAGGTCCATGTGCAATTCGGAACACGGGCCGCAGGGACCGGTCTCGCCCATCATCCAGAAATTGTCCTTCTTGTTCCCGTTGACAATGTGGAGCTCGGGATCCAATCCGGCACTTCGGAATTTTTCGGCCCAGAATTCCCAGGCTTCCGCGTCGCGCTCGGCGGGGTCACCAGCGGACTTGTCGGGATTGTAGATCGTGGCATACAGGCGCTGCGGAGGAAATTTCCAGCGACCCACCACAAGATCCCACGCCCACGAAATGGCTTCCTTCTTGAAATAGTCGCCGAAGCTCCAGTTCCCGAGCATCTCAAAGAACGTGTGGTGATAGGTGTCGAGCCCCACATCGTCGAGGTCGTTGTGCTTGCCCCCGGCACGGATGCACTTCTGCGTGTCCGCCGCCCTTGTGTCGACACCCGGCACGGCTCCCGCCCACGAAGCAACGTCCGCTGCGTGTTGCCCGAGAAAAATCGGGACAAACTGGTTCATCCCGGCATTCGTGAACAGCAGGTTCGGCGAATCGGGCATGAGGCTCGAAGAGGGAACGATTGTGTGCCCCTGCTCATGGAAGAAATCGAGAAACGACTGGCGGATCTGTGCGGACGTCATGGTGTAAAGAAAAACGGAACGGATGCGGTTGGCAAGCGGCTACGGAACCGTCCAGGAGGAGGGTTCCGCAGGAACGGCGTCCAAAAGTGACGGAGAAGTGAACGCCACCTCGGGAGATCCTGTCGTGTGGACAGCCAGTTCCGCCTGCGGCACCCCCATGCGGAATTCGGAAATCAACTGTTCCCCGGCGGGAGATTCCGGGGTGTTCTCCGATGCCACGGAATAAAATCCCACAACGCGAGCAGGATCCGCCAGCCCCACCTTTTCCAGCACGGCATCGGTGGCCGGCTCGTAATGCGCGGCCCTGGCAGCAGCAAGCGCTTCCACCAGATGCTGAATCGCAGCACCACCAACCCTGTCATTGCCGGTTTTCCACTGCTCTCTATCCCTCCGGATCTCAAAGGTCTTACCCGGGGAGGAGATCCGGATCATGTCCACGATGTCGAGGTTGATCCGGCCGATCGCCGGATCCCGGAACGTGGTCGGATCCACGGAAAGAAGATCCATGATCGCGGCCGGGAGACGCACGGTCACATTCCTCGGCAGCAATTGCGAAAAGTAGGAACCTCCAGGTGAGGTCTCGCCAAGACGGATCGTCTCCGGAACGCTTTCCCCTTCTCCAAACGCCTGGACCTCCGCCTCGGGCTCCGAAAGCCCGAACGATGAGGGATCCGATGTGGACTCGAACCCTTCGATCCGCGTGCGGAAAAGCTTCTCAAGAAATGACTCCACGACCGCGGTGCCGGCTCTTGCCGAAAACGGTTTCACCACAGCCCACCCGCTCCCTTCGCGGTTGAGTTCGATCTCTCCCACCGGCCGGCGAATCACAATCCGGACCACCCGGTCGGGCCGGAGGCGAACAGGCATCCGATCGCGGTAATCCTCCGCCGGGCTCAGAACCATCCTTACCAGATTATCAGGAATCAAATAGACGTCACGCGAGTCTTCAAACCTGACGTAAGCCCGCTTTTCGTCGGCAGCATCCTTTCCGATCAGCAACGGATGATCGCGATCCCCCTTGATGTCGAACTGCACGCTGCTTTTTTTCAACCCGTATTCGGAAAGCTGATCCCGGTTCGCTATCTCCCCGGCGTTGATGCGGTCGAGAACCGGGGTCGACATCGCCGTGTCGATGAGTCGCTTGACGGCGTCCACGGAAGCCCGGTCCGCAGGTTCGGGCCCGGTCACCCACCCCTCATCGGTTTTTTTCAATTCGATGATTTTGTCCCCGTTTGTGATTTTGATCACCCGAACCTCCTCGGGGTCGAAAGCAAAAAGGGGGGATCCTGACGGGCGCCCCCCCCGGCTGAGCGGGATGAAAATCGCCGCAAAAACCGCGATACCAACGGCAGCGAGAAGAAGCAGAATCGTTGCGGACCGACTCATGACCTCCGCTTCCACCAAACAAAAATTCCGGCCAGAGCGGCGATTCCCGGCAGAAGAACCATCGTGAAAAGCGCGATGCGCCCGAGTTGGACATCCGTCAGGTTCAGGGCAAAATGCGTGACGGACTTCGGAGCCACCCCGGTCAGGCGGCTGCGGTCCAGCAGGGAATTGATGGCGGAGAGCAGAAAGTCGAATCCCTGTGGAGTCGCCGAGGCATCGTAGGCGAACTGCGAGGTTCCGACGACAATCAGCTTGGATGTCTGAACTTCGATGCGATCGTCCTCGACCCCTCCGCGATCTGCCGACGCGGCGATGGCAAGCGGCTGTCCATTGTCCCGGCCATCATCGTAGCGCACCCCACCCGGTTGATTCGGAGCATAATCCCTCTCCCCCCAGAACTCCTCAGCCGCCAGGATCAACGGGCGCAGTTGGATCGTTTCCTTTTCCGCCAGCTTTTGGTCGAGCGTCAGGGATTGGGTGGCTCCGGAAAACAGAATCGTCACCCCCTGCAGCCTCCGCGTGAATTCGGTTGTGGGCTGCACCTCACCGGTGACCTCCCGCAGAATCCCCGTGGCAAATGCCAAGCGGACCGTCCTCAGCACCCGGTCATCCTGCGGGATGATGCCGTTTGCAGCGAGCAGCCCATGAAGGCGAGGAGTTTCCGCATCCGGATCCAAAAGTACCAGCATCCGGCCGTGCACGCGAAGCCAAGCCGCCAGCAATGCCTCCTCGCGAACTTCCAGATCGAACTTCGGCGAAATGATCGCGAGCGCCGCGGCATCCGCTGGAATCGCGTCCGTCGATGCCAGGGACAAAACATCCACGCGTGCGTTCTGTTTCTGAACGTGATCGATGAGCGCGGTGATCTGGGAGCCCGGTCCTAGGGCGGGCTCACCGTGTCCCTGCAGGAAATACACCACCTGTGTTTCCGGCTTCAGAAGCGCGATCATGGCCCCGGTCAGCACCTGCTCACCACGAAAAGCAAGCAACCTCGGTTCATCCCCTTGCGCAACGGGACTCATGTCGAAGTCGGCCATCTCCGCAATGTTCAGGAACCGGGTGTGCCCATCGTAGTCGAGAATGATCAGGTTGTCCGCGGTGGTGAATTTGTATTTCGCCTGGAGCGCGCGCATGCGTTCCAGATCGCGGGTGGGATCGACAAATTCGATCGCCACGCGCTCGCGGCCGGAATACTGGACCTCGCTGAGCAGGTTTCTCACGTCGCCAAGAATCTGTGTGGCGGGACCGAACATCGTCGGCGAGGAGATCACCACGATACTCAACGGTTTCTGGAATTCACGGATGACCCGCCGGGTCTGCGTGGAGAGAAGGATATCCCGCGAACGCGAAAAATCGAGGCGGGTGTAATTCTCGAAACCTAGATAATTCACCGCCAAAAAAATGATGGCCACGGCGAGCGCCTGGAGGCCGATCCCCAGTCGTATGGCACCGCGCGGAATCCTGGTCAAGACCGCCACCTCCTGTATTGAAAAACATGGAACGTGCAGAAGAGCACGACAGCGGTCGAACTCAGGTAGAATACGACCGGGCGGGTGTCAAAAATCCCCCGCGAAAAGTCCATCATGTGCTGCACCGGGGAAAAATAGTAGGTCACCTCGCGCAGTAGGGCCCCCGATGCAGGGAGAAAGAGGGAAAGAAGACCCAGAAAAAAGAGCCCGAGGATCGCCGCGAAGGCGATCACGGCCGCGACGATCTGGTTGTCGGTCATTGCGGAGGCCAGACACCCGATCGCGGTGTAGAGCATTCCGATCAGCAGGATCATGGCATAGGCCCCGAGATACGACCCGACCGCTCCGGCGGCACTCATGCTCGTCAC
This sequence comes from Verrucomicrobiaceae bacterium, assembly GCA_007280915.1. Classification (GTDB taxonomy): domain Bacteria; phylum Verrucomicrobiota; class Verrucomicrobiia; order Chthoniobacterales; family Terrimicrobiaceae; genus QYQL01. The sequence continues at coordinate 17,171 of QYQL01000077.1, forward strand.
CTGCTGGAAAACCACAAAATAAAGAAGGCTCGGAACCCACAGGATGAGGAAAAACATCAATGCCCCTGCATACTTGGCGAAAACCACCTGTCCATCGCGCACCGGCGCCGTCATCAAGGTTTCCACGGTCCCGAGTTTCGCCTCCTCGGCAAACACCCGCATCGTGATCAGCGGGAACACCAGCACAAAGGGAAACCAAAAGTAAATGGTGTTGAAAAACGCCTCCACCACCGTGGTGGAACCGGCCGCGTGGTTCAGTAGTGAGACCCCGGCATGAAAATTGAACCCCGTGATCAGCAAAAAGAAGAACAGGACGACAAAGGCCAGCGGCTGGTGGAACGCAGCCGCCATTTCGCGGCCAAGGAGAGTGTGAAATTTCCTCATCTCCTAATGTTCCTCCGCATGGGTGACCTCGGCAAAAACCTGCTCAAGGGATACGGGCGACCGGCTCAGCTCCCGCACCGGCCAGCTTTGAGCGACGGCGCAGGCGTAAATGGCCTCGCGGGGATCCGCTCCGGCACCGGCCTGGATCGAAAAAATGGTCCACTCCCCATCGGAGCGCACCGACACCGATGAGACCCCCTCCACCTTGCGCAGGCAGGCCGCAGCCGTCCGGGGATCGGACACCCTCGCATCCAGAACAATATGGCCGGCCGCCCCGATGCGCGCCCGCAGATTCTGTGGCGTGTCCATCGCCTCGATTCGGCCCTTGTTGATGATGATCACCCGCGAACAAACCATCTCCACCTCGGGCAGGATGTGCGTCGAAAGCAAAATTGTGTGATGCCGCTTCAAACTCCGGATTAGATCACGAACCTGCCGGATCTGGTTCGGGTCGAGGCCGATCGTCGGCTCGTCGAGAATCAGCAAATCCGGCTCGTGGATCATCGCATCCGCCAGCCCTACCCTCTGGCGGTATCCTTTAGAAAGGCGTCCGATAATGGTGTTCTCCACCTCGCTCAAACCGCAAAGCTCGACAACGTCCCCCACCCGCTCCTTCATCCTGCGCCCCGGCACTCCCTTGAGAGCCCCGCGGTATCGGAGATATTCCGACACCCGCATGTCCGGATAAAGCGGCACGTTCTCCGGCATATAGCCGATGTGCTCACGGGCGCGCAGCGATTCCCGGAAAACGTCTAAGCCGGCTACTTGGGCTCTTCCGGACGTCGGAGGAAGAAAGCCCGCGATCATTTTCATCGTCGTGCTCTTCCCCGCGCCATTCGGCCCGAGAAACCCGACGATTTCCCCCTTCTCCACCGAAAAACCAATCCCGTCCACCGCGGTCACAGACCCGTAGCGCTTGGTAAGCTGTTCAACTTTGATCATCGGAGAGCCCTTCTGAATACCCCCTCGATACACGCGCTGCAAGAACTCAAAAAGGCATCAAAAAGATTGCGTTGACTCAGCCGTATATCATGGCATTATTTTGTCCTCTCGCGCGGGTGTAACTCAGTTGGTAGAGTGCAACCTTGCCAAGGTTGATGTCGCGAGTTCGAGTCTCGTCACCCGCTCTCCCCTCACACGAAGGGAAACCGCATGAATAAAGGCTCAGCGGGCTTTTTCCGCCAAATCTCATTCGCGCTCATACTCCCCGATAAAACCGCATAAAAGCCGATAAACCCCGATATTTTTGGCAGCGGATTGGCAGCAGAAATCTGGACGATCAGCCGAATTTCAAGGCTCCGCAGTCTGCCCAAAAGCAAAAAAACAGACCCGCCATACCCTCCGGCGGCTAAAAAAGTGGCCCGAATCTCCCTCATCGGGTATCCGGACCACTCCCCCATCCGGGATCACCCGGATTATTTCTTCTTGCTGACCACTTCCGTGATCACGGCTGCTGCGGCTTGCAGGGCAAGGGCAACGATTTGGGCTGGGTTCATGTTCATCACCTCCCCTCAACTGTTGAGTGTTTCACTGTGACGGGGAAAACTCCCCCGCCGGTGGACGGAAGAAGGCGAAAAGCACGCTTCCAATGGATTATACCAGGATTCCTCGCGAAAATCGGCCGGGGTGATCATTTCTGCTGCTGGATACCCCCCTCCCCAGAAACCCCGGTATTTTCGGTATGATCGATTGAAGGCAACGGCTTCGCTGCTCGCGCCCTCAAAAGATCAGCACAATGGCACGATTCGCAC
>QYQL01000179.1 GCA_007280915.1 Verrucomicrobiaceae bacterium
CCGTTTGCCGGGACGGACACATGGGTCTTCGGAGTGGACGGCGATGAGATCTATGACCCGGCGGGACTACAGGCATTCCGGACACGCCTCCTGGCGGGGGAGTTTGACCGGCACTGGATGATTCTGGGAAACGTCATCCACTGCGACCGATTGGATCTTCAGGATAGCCATGCCTCGGGGTTTCCTTCTCCGCCGAGCCGGAGCATCACCAAACTCTACAACTTCGCCGCGATTGACTCCTGGGGCGGAGACACGCCGGAGCGCCTTCATGGAGGGAAACCCGAATTCCGCAGGGGATTTAAGGAGGCGGACAAACGGCAGCTTCAGCTGGAATACGGGTGGGACGAGTCCCCTCTGCGCTGCCTGCACGGCTGCTTTGTTCCGCGCAGCAGCCTCGACCAAGCCGGGGTGTCGCGGGAAAACATCATGGAAACCTGCCGCGGAAACTGGGCCGGCCGGATCAGGCGCCTCGCGCGCAGGCTCGCCGGATTGCCAGAAATCTCCGGCTGGAAGCGCGACCGCTATACCAGGGGTGAACGTGTGACGGTTCCGACGGCGCCGTTTTTTTGAAATGGGACGTTTTTTTGATTCATCGTCCGTGGCCACGGTCGCAATCAACCTGCGCCCGCGCGCGGGCTCGTGGGGAGGCGCGAACCAGTGGACGTCGCAGGTCGTCCGCTGGTTCGAATACAACGGCTGGCGCGTCGTGTTCGATTTGCGACGGGATCCGGATGCCGTGATCATGACACATACCGGGCTTTCCTCGCACACGACGTTCGGGGCTGATGAGGTCGCGGCGCTGAAAAAGAAAAGCCCGCGTGTGCGTTGCCTTCACCGGATCAACGACAACGACATCCGGAAGGAGTCAGGCGAAATGGATCTTCTACTTGAGAGGAGCAGCCGGGTTGCGGACCACACGGTATTTGTGTCGGAATGGCTGAGGGATTATCACGCGTCGAAGTGGTTCGATATCGCCAGGCCGCATTCAGTGATTGTGCCCGGAGCAGACCCCCGTTTTTTTCATCCTGTGGGTGGTGTCCGGTTCGAGCCGGGATCCCCGCTGCGCCTTGTCACACACCACTGGTCGGACAACTGGAACAAAGGATTCGATGTGTATCAGGCCATCGACGAACTCATCGCCGGGGGGCTCCGGGAGCAGCCATACGAGCTCCGGGTCATCGGGCGGTGGCCGAAAGATTTGAAATGGAAATCCGCACGCACCTTCGCTCCCGCGAGCGGCGCCGACCTGGCAGGGCTTCTGCGCCAATGCCACGGCTACGTGAGCGCCTCGCGTTTCGAGCCGGGGGCGATGCATGTGGCGGAAGGCCTGCAATGCGGCCTGCCGCTTCTTTATCACAAAGACTCCGGCGGGACGGTGACTCAGGGGATAAAGTATGGCATGGAGATTTATGACGATCTGGAATCCACGCTTTCGGAGTTCGCGGGACGCCTGCCGGAATTCCGGAAGCGGCTTCTCTCCGGCCCTCCATCGGGAAGCAAGATGTCGGCCGGGTATCTCCACCTCGTGCAGCGGCTCCTCCTCGATGCTTAACGTCCACTATGCACCCGGCGACGGGATGGGATGGGCGCTCGACGAGGATCTCCGACAGATCCGTTCGGCGCTGGCCGGATCCGTGCGGGAGACCGGTTCCGCCGCAGCCGATGTGATCCACACGCCGTTCTGGCAGAACCTCGGCATGGTAGCGGCTCCTGTTCTGAAGCAGAGCTTCGTGATCGCCCAGGCGGACAACCCCCCGTTTTTCTATCTCAAGCAGCCGGAGTTTGCCGTCGGGCAGACGCGGGTCGATCTATGGGTGGCACGGTCGCGGGAGGCCTTCGACCAATTCCAGCGGCTCCGGCTTCCGGTCGAGCATATCCCGTATGCGATCGACCCCGGGCTCTTTTTTCCGATTTCCGAAAAGAAGGCTCTGCGCCGGGAGTTCGGCATCCCGGAGAACGCGTATGTGATCGCGAACTTCCACCGCGACTCGGAGGGAGCGGACCTGAACACGCCGAAGGTGCAGAAAGCGCCGGAGTTCCTGGTCGCGATTTTGAAGCGGCTTCGCGACGCGGGCTCGTCGTTCCATGTGTTGCTTGCCGGGCCACGCCGCCACTGGCTGCGGAACGAGCTTCGCCGCGAAGGGATCCCGTTCACGTTTGTCGGCAAGGCCGACGTCGGCGGAGATGATTTTGGCGTCAACATCCTCGACCGGGTCCGGCTGAACAAGCTCTACAATGCCTCGGACCTTTATCTCATCCCGTCGCGGTGGGAGGGAGGTCCCCAGTCGGCGATGGAGGCCGCCGCGTGCCGGTGCAAAATTCTCAGCACGCCGGTCGGGGTGGCACGGGATATTCTGGAGCCGGAATCCCTTGTGCAGACAGCGCCGGAAGCCGCCGGTCGGGTGCTGGATGACATTCTCAACGATTCTCTGGACCGGACGATCGGGCCGCAGTTCGAGCGGTGGAAAGCCTCCCACACAATCGCGGCCATGGGCGGAGAACTGCGCCGGCTCTACAGTGCGCTTCCGGAGATGCCTTCGTTTCGAAGGAAGAATGCGGGTCCGCGCCTTCCAGTGTGGCAGGGCCGATGTGTTCAGCTCCGGCACTCATTCAAGCGCAGAATCATTCATCCGGCGTTGCCGAAAGAAGTGGCATGGAACCACAAGCCGGGCGCGAACGCCGACCTTGATGAGATTCTCGGAGTGATCCGGGACGCGCTCGGACTGCTCGGCATCCGCATCAGCGACCCGGATGACTCCGGTCCGGAAATCATTGGCTGGCCGGATCGTCCGGATTCACGAAACCGGCGGAACCTGCAGTGGATTGTGCCGGGCATGTCGGCGGAGCAATTGGTGCCATCGGCGCTTTTGGTGGCTCCGTCCGTTCAGGATATTTTAAATCTGCGGGCCGAAGGCCATCTTCAGGCGGCCGTGGCGTGTGGCATGCCCATGACCGGACTGGATTTTTCGAACGACGCGCTGTTTGTCGAGCCCGGCGATGTCGGGGCATCGGTCCGGATTTGGCGTGCTCTGGCCGCCGGACAGCCGGTGATCTATCCGGAAGGTAACGCCTACTACGAGCAGGTTTTTCACGCGGGGCTGCGGTATTCCCGGGAGACAGAAGCCGGCTCGCTCAAAAGGTTTGCAGGAGAAAACCGGGAGGAACTGCAAACCTTCGCCCATCTTCCCGCAAAGTCGGATTCCATGAAGTTTATCAAGATATTGCTGCGATCATGAGCGAAATGATCCCCTGGCAATTCCGCCGGCGCATCCGCTCGGCACTGGAATTTCCCGCGCGCCGGGCGGCCGGGAAAAGGCTGGCACTAATCCGGCGCTCCGAACATCTCGCTGTCGGCTTTGGCGATGCTCTGGATGAAAGGCGTCCCGTTCACGGGGGAGCGGTGAAATTGCTTCCGCTGCGGAATGCCTTTGGCGGAGACGAGCGGGAGTTCAGCCTTCTCTACGCCGTCAGCAGCAGGCAACCGGGCTTTGCCGAAGATCTCCTCGAGCGCTGCCGCCAGTGCGGCATCCGGATTGTTTGGAACCAGAATGGTGTCGGGTATCCGGCATGGGCCGGGAACGAGAGCGAACGCTTCAACAAGCCGATGCGCGCGCTCCGGGCCATGGCGGATTATGTCATCTACCAGAGCGAATTCTGCCGGATCTCGGCCGACAAATTTCTTGGCCCGTGCGGGCTCCCTTCGGAAATCCTTTACAACCCGGTCGATCTTGAAAAATTCCGCCCGGCGGAGATTCAGCCGCCCGCGAAGCCGCTGCGGTTGCTGACACTCGGCACACACGGATACCCGGAGCGGGTGTTTTCCACAATCCATTGCCTGGACAGGCTGCGACGTGAAGGGGTTGAGACGGAGCTGACCATTGCGGGGCGGTTCCAGTGGAAAGCCGGGGGCGCGCAGGTCTCCGGGCTGATCCGGCAGCTGGGCCTCGAAAATTATGTCGCGATCCTGCCGCCGTTTTCACAGGAAGAGGCGGCGGGACTTTACCGAAAGCACCATCTTGTTCTTCACCCGAAATACATGGACCCCTGCCCGACCGTCGCGATCGAGGCGCTGGCCAGCGGATGCCCGGTCGTCGGTTCACGCAGCGGGGGAATGCCCGAACTGGTAGGGTCGGATTGCGGCGTCCTTGTGGACGCTGAGACGGACTGGTCCCGCATGATCACGCCCACGGGCGTGGAACTCGCCGGCGCGGTTCAATTGCTGGCTTCACGGCTTGAGGCGGCGCGCAAAGCCTCACGGCAGCGCGCCGAGCGCCTCTTCGATGTCCGAAAATGGGTCGATCGCCACGCGGAGATTTTTTCCGGTTTGCTGCGATGAGCGAACGTCCGCCCGCCATCTCGATCCTGATGACCGTCTTCAACGGGGGAAAATTCCTCGACGCGTCGATCCGGAGCATCCATCAGCAGGCATTTCAGGACTGGGAATTTTTAATTGTCGATGATGCCTCGACCGACGGTTCCCTTGCTGTCGCTGAGCGATGGAGGGCAATCGACAAGCGGATAAGGGTCATTCCCAACCTGGAGAACAAGGGTCAAACTCCATGCCTCAATCAGGGGATGCGCGAGGCCCAGGGAAAATGGATCGCCCGCCAGGACGCGGACGACCTATCGCATCCGATGCGCCTGTCGCGCCAGTTCGAACGCGTCACGTGCGATCCGGAACTGGCGCTCGTCGGAACAGGCGGGCGGATCATCGATGAAAACGACCGCCTGTGCGGACTCCTTGATGTCCCGCTCAGCGCGGCATCCATCCGTTGGACTGCTGCGCTTTTGAACCCGTTCCTGCACACGTCCGTGATGTTCCGGCGGGACATCGTGCTCGAAGAGTTCGGCGGCTACGACGAGAGCTTCCGGATTTCGCAGGACTACGATCTTTGGACGCGCGTGATCGCGAGGCATCCATCTGCGAATCTCCCGTGGCGGCTCGTCTGCTACCGTGATCTCGCCTCCGCGCTATCAAAAACCGGCCGCTCGATCGCATTCGACGAGGCGCAGCGGGTTTCGGAAAATGCGGAATTTCTGTCGTTCGGCAGAGCGCTGGATGCCGGGGAACGGCGGCTCGCCAAAGCTTTCCGGGAAGGGGAGGGGCAAGAAACCGATCGGCACGCCTTTTGGAAATGGTATCGCAGCCTTTACGCCGCCACGGCCGCTCCCGACAAGCGCCGCCTTCTCGCCGCACATCACCTGAAAGTTTCCGGGAGTCTTTCAAATGCTCCGGCCGCGGCGATTGCGGAGATGCTCGCCGCCTTTCGCTCGGACCCCGGCTTTGCCGCCGGGTGGCTTATCGAACGGGCGCGCGGGTGAAATCTCAACGCAACCGGCGGTCGACTCCAACGACAACCCGGTGGGCGGCATTTGAAAGGGCACGCTGGATTTTCGACGCGGCCGCATACTTCCGCGCGGCGGCGGGCAGGGTTTCGGAAACCAGCCCCTCCCACCGGCGCAGGGTCATCTCCCGCGTGAATCCGGCTCCCGCCCGCGCTCCCTCGTCCACCAGCCGCATCCGGAATTCGGGGTCTTCTTTCAACCGGCGGAGATGGGAGAGTAGCTGTTCCGGCGAGTCCGCCCGCAGGTAGTCCACCCCGCAACGCCCGTCCGACGCATAAGCGGAGTCGCGACCCCCGATGAACGGAACCCCCGCCAGCCACGCGTTGTAGAGTTTTGTGGCCGGCTTGTGAAGCTGCCGCGACTTCGTGAAATCCCGGATCGCGAGCACGCAATCCACGTCGCTGTAATCGTGCCACCGGTCCGCCTGGCGGATGTCGAGGCGCAGGCCGAAATCCTTCTCGAGTGCCGCGGCCCATTCTTTGGAGCGCAGCTCGGGCGCCAGATTGCCCGGGTCACCCAAAAAACAAATATTTTCAAAGACCCCGCCGCGCGCGGGATCACGCGCCACGAGGTTCGGCTGCGTCCAGAGCGGCATGAACACCGAATGAGGAAGCCGCCGCGTGTGCGCCTTGTTTTGAAGGATGTGCAAGCGGGCGGAAGGATGAGGAAGATAATCCGCCACGATGTCCGCAAAAAATACTCCCTTCGGCGGCCGCCACGAATCGTTGAAAAATCCGGAAAGCGCCAGCAGGATCCCCTCTTTCGGGACCTCGGAAGAAAGTTCGCTTGGGATGCCCGCTGCCGAGAGTGCGATCCATGTTTGGTAGATCCAGCATTGTGCGCAGGCGATTTTTCCGCTCTCCTCCAGATTGCGGATGGCACCCGATCTCCAGGCATCCCGGCCCGGGCCGTCCGGCAGATATTTTTCCGGCAGATAAAATGTGGCCCTCATGAACAGGTGGAACGATAAATGAACCTAGGAATCCTGCAAGATTGGGAGGCGAATGCCGGCAATATCCGGAGCCGTGCCATCCTTGTTCTCTTCCGGCTGGCGCAGCGGTTTTACCGCCTGCCCGCGGCTTGGCGCTGGCTCGGGTTTCCGTATCTTGCATTCTACGAGGTGTTTATCGGCTGGGGGCTCGGGATCGAGCTCAACCACAAGGCGGCCATCGGCCCGAGCTTGAAGCTTTATCATGGGACGGCGCTCGTGATCCACGGCGGCTCGGTCATCGGGGCGCACTGCACGCTGCGGCACTGCACCACGATCGGGATGAAAAACCTGCCCGATGAGACTCCGGTGATCGGCGACCACGTGGACATCGGGTGCAATTCGGTCATCATCGGAAAAATCCATGTCGGCGACCGGGCAGTCATTGGCGCCGGATCGGTTGTCGTGAAGGATGTGCCTGCGGGCGCGGTCGCCGCCGGGAACCCCGCGCGCGTGATCCGGATGGCATGAAATTTCTTTTCCTTTCCGATCACGCCCACCTCGCGCTCGATCCCGCGACGATCCGCATCTCCGGCGGATCGCAGCTTCAGGTCGCCCTGCTTGCGCGCGAGCTGGCTGCCGCCGGACATGATGTCGCGATCCTCGGCGCGGAAACCGGCCAGGCAGACGGCAGCGTAATCCAGGAGGTGCGGCTAAGAAAAGCCGGGCGTTTCGACACCGGCGGCCTTCGCGACACGCTCCTCGCCCTCCCGAAAATGCTCGGGGTCCTGAGCGGAGAGAGGCCGGATTACGTCGTCGTTTACGGCTGGACGTCGCTACTGTTTCTTCTCGCCCTGCTCAAGCGCGCCCTCGGCTACCGGCTGGTTTTTGTGTGCGCTCTCGACGCCGAGATCGACGGCGGGTTCCGCCGCGAGAACCCGGTGCGCGGCTGGCTTTTCGAGACCGGCATGCGGCTCTCGGATTTCCGTTTCGGAATCACGCGCCACCAGGCGGACCTTTTTAATAAGCGAGGGATGGCAAGCGGTGTCACCCGCCTGCTTCTCCAGACGGCAGGGCTTGCGGCGGGCATTAAAAAACCAGTGGATCTTCTGTGGGTTGCCCGGTGCCATCCGGTGAAGCGGCCGATGCTTTTCCTCGATCTCGCCGCGCGTTTTCCCGCCGCACGCTGCCGAATGATCTGCTCTCCCCAGAACGCCGCCCTCTGGAACGAGGTAAGCGCGCGCGCGCTGACGATGCACAACGTCGAGTTCCTCGAAAGCGCGCCCTACGGAGAAATCCAGCACCACTTCAATGCGGCAAAAATTTTCGTCAACACCTCGACCCAGGAAGGCGTCCCGAACACGTTCATCCACGCCGGTCTCGGGCGGACGGCCATCGCATCATTGCTTGTGGATCCGGACGGCATGTTCACGGTTTTTCAGGCCGGCTTCTGCGCCGGGGACGATCTGGAAACACTCGCGGGTGGCATCGGGAACCTGCTCGCCCACCCCGCCCAACTCGCCGACGCACAGAACGAGGCCGCCCGGTTTGTGGGCGAATGGCATGAAAACCCCGCGAATGTAGCGGCTTTTCTCAACGGATTGAAGCCCGGCTGGGGACGCGACCGGCAGTCAGTCTGATACCTCGATTGATTCCGGAACCACAGGATCCGGGCATTTGTCCGGCCGCACGAACACCTCGTTTTTTGAATATCGCCCGACAAAGACGTAGTTTTTCCAGAGCCATGCGTAGGTCTGCGGCGCCCAGTTGCGGAAACGCGAGATCTCGTTTCGGTTGATGCGGCGCTCATCCACGACGATCACGGCGGGCGGAGTCCCGGAAACCAGCTTCTGAAAATATCCGCCAAACTCCGCTTCTCCGACTGTGTTGTCCACATACAGGTTGTGCATCGGCGATGACCGGTCGGTCATAAAGTTGATCATCGGAGAATAGGGAAGACACAGCACATATTCGCCCGGTGAGGAATGCCGCAGGACGGCATCCCGCAACCCGGCCAGCCAGACCGCCTCACGGTCTCGCACTTTCACGTTCACTCCATTGAGTGCGCGGAATTCGTGCGAGGCCATTTTTTTTGCCGCGATGGACCCGGAGGAATCCTTGGGAAACGCATGGGAAAAATAGATTGCGCCCGCGGCGGCGCAGACGATGGCAAACAGTCCAGCGGAAACGCGCCGGCCCTGTCCGGATGCGCAGAACGCGCATCGGCCCGCCGCCCAGACGAACAGCGACAAAGCGGCGAGATACGGCACCATCATCTCAGACAAGTGAGGGGTATCGGGCCGGAAAAACAGAAATTGCGGCAGGAGCGTGAGCGCGCACCCAAGGACGGTCAGAGGATACAGAAAGCGCTCCTTTTCCGCAGGGTCGCGGCAGATGAGCGCAAGAAGCAGACCGATCCCTCCGGCGATGATCGAGATCACTGAAATCAGGAGGGGAAGATAGGTGCTAATCGCAAAAGATTTATGGGTCCACTTTCGTCCGAAAAATATATCCGAGACGGGCGCACGCACGAGCGCGCCGCGGTCTTCCCAGGAATCCGCGTTCGGTTTTTCGGTGGCCTTCGCCGGTACTGGAACCACAGTGGAAGGCGACTGCGGTGTCGACTCTGCAGCGGGAGCCGGTGCGGGAGCGGGATTAGCGGGCCCGTCATTATCCGAGAGGTCAGCCATCTGCTGGCGGAACTCCGAAGAAATCATGCCGATCCATCCGGTGTATTGCTCGAGAAACGCACGGTCGTAACCACGGGTCCTTGCGTCATTCCAGACCGGAAGGTGGACAGCCCACGCGAGCACCAATCCGCCACCGGCGCCGACAAGAGCCAGCCCGCTCCGCCTCAGAAAATCCCCCTGGTAGCCGAAAGGAAAAAGTACAGTCAGACCGAGAAAAATCAGCGTGCAGAAGATTCCGAGATCGATCCTGAAGAGAAACGTGACCCCGAGCCCGAGGCCTGCGGCGAGCATCCATGCGAGGGTTTTCCACTGCGATGCCCTCTCCATCGCAAACGCCCGGGTGAGAAGGAATGCGTTCAGGATCCCAAGAAACGGCATGTAGTTCCGGAACAACATTCCCGGCACCAGGATGACCATCACCGCCGGAATTGCGGAATACCACGCATTCCGGGTGTATCCGTGGACGACGAAGTAGGTGAGCAACCCGGACGCGGTGCAAAAGGCAAAAAAATACCAGCGGAGCACCAGGTAGTTCGGGCCGGTGATTTCGAAGAGCCCGGCGACGGGGAAAAACCACAGGACGTTATATCCGAGGAACGTATCTGCAATCGGCCGCTGACCGGCCAGCAGCCGCATGGCGACAACCCCGGCTGTCCCGCCCTCCCCTCCGAGATTCAGCCCGGCTGTGACGTAGAGGGAATAATAAACGATGGCAAATCCGGTCAGCAGCCAGGGCATCACGACCCCCTGCCGGAAGCGGTGACCGGGTTCGCCAAAAAACCTCCAGACGGATCTCGTGGAGCGCAGATTCAGGTTCTGATATGGAGGCATTCCGAGGTGACTTGTTCCATCGTCAATGGCATCGGCGAAGCGTAGCCGGTTCAAACGATATCTCAAGGCGGAAGGCTGGCGGGATGCGGAGGAAAATGAGATTTTCAGTCAAGCCGCTCCCGCGCACGCTTGACTCCCCACCCACGCTTTGCCAACCTTAGTTTGTAAAATGTCCACTTCCCGGACCCGAACTCAGGTTCAGTCGTCCGGGGCGCGGAAAAGCATTCAGCCAACCAGAGGACAAGGATTATATGAGTTCTGATATGAAACGATACACTGACTACATCAACAAGCTCAGCGGAAAGATATTGCTTGGTTGCGACGGTTTTGTCGATGAGGTTTACGAAATCGTCGAGGTGAGGAAGAGTCTGACTGAATTCACTGCAATGCAGAAGCTCAAGCAATTCGGCGAGTTGCTCGTGGAGCGGGCGGACGGCGGCGTCGGCATGGAGCTTGTGTCGAAGCGGCGTTGCGAGGGCGGATTCGGAATCAACACCGGCCGCATCGCGGCGATTTTGGGTATCAAGCCCCTATTGCCCGGCCTTTATGGAGGCAAGGAAATCGATCCGGCGTTTGTCGAGTTTCAGAATAACTGCCACCTACTCTCTCTCGGTGACCCTGCCCTCACGATTGTTTTGGAATTCGGTGATGGGAAGGTCTTGATGAGCGACCTCAAAGCGGTCTCCAGCCTGACTTGGGAAGACTTCAAAAAGTTTTTCGGCGAG
>QYQL01000152.1 GCA_007280915.1 Verrucomicrobiaceae bacterium
CTTCGCTCCGCCGCCCCCAGATGGGGCGCTCAGGTCGCGAAGAACCCAATTACAGAAGAAACTTTACACCCCCCACTAAAGCCAATATAAGGGCTGCCAAGAAATGATAGCCAAAATTGCAAGAAAAATACCTGGCATTCGCGCTCTCGTTTCAATGAAGCGCTGTTTGGAAGAAAGCACGACCCTGTTGCGGAGAATGTATGTACTTCAAAGTCATTATCTCATTGATCGCATGATGCGAGATCATCCTTATTACGCTGATGACCTTCGGTTGCTGAGGTTTGCCTGTCAAATTTCCTCGCAAAGTGGAGAAGACGGGATCATTGCGGAGATATTCAATAGGATTGGTGAAACCAACCGGATTTTTGTGGAGGTTGGAGTTGGTGACGGGACAGAGAATAACACGCTGGCACTAGCCGTCAGAGGATGGTCCGGTTTGTGGATTGATGGAGATCCGTCTTCGCAGAGGACGGTCAGCACATTGGGAGAATCAGTCAGGAACAAGTTGAGAGCCAAAATTGCTTTTGTGGATAGGGAAAACATTTCTGCGCTTGTGAAAGAGCATGAGATTCCGAGAGAATTTGATTTTTTGTCCTTGGATATCGATCAAAACACCTACTACTTATGGGAGGGACTTAATGATTATCTGCCTCGGGTGGTTTGTGTGGAATACAATGCCAATATTCCTCCTGCCATTGATTGGAAGGTTGATTACAGTTCCGAAAGAGTCTGGGACAAATCCAGAAATTTTGGTGCTAGCCTCAAAGCCTTTGAAAATCTCGGCAGAAATCTGGGATACTCTTTAATTGGCTGTGATTTTGCTGGAGCCAATGCATTCTTTGTCAGGAACGACCAGCTTTTTGGAAAATTCAAACAGCCTTACACCGCAGAAAATCACCACTTCCCTCCACAATATTTTGCCAATTTTGATTTTGGCCACCCCAAGAGTGTTTGGGATATTCCTGATTCCAAATAGAAAGCCAGGATTTGATTGTGAGATTGAAAGATAAGCCGGATGTGGGAATTGCGATTCAATATCCCATCAATCAGCAGGGTGGAACCGAGGTTCTTGTAAAGGCCCTTGCATTGGGGCTTGGTGGCTCTTTTTATATACATCTTGTGTCCCCGGATACGGCAGATGAATTGGGCGCGTCTCTCTCTGGTGCGATTCAGAGCCATATACAACTGGAGCAATCATTCTTCACTCCGAAATGTCGCGCCTCGCTTGCAAGTGAATTGAAGCGGCGTTCTGTAAGTTTTGTCCACGTCAATATCGGGGGGTTATGGGATTGGAGCACAAGATATATGCATCGATGTCCCATACTGGATTTCGCGCAATCTGGCATCCGCTATATCACAACAGTCCATGGGGTCTTCGAGTTGGTTCCAAACATGGTGGTGAAATATCCAAAGATTATTCGATATCTTCTGATGCCTTATGCAATGGCAAGCCGACTCAGGGTTTCGAGAGGTGCAGAAAAAGAATTTTTTGTTTCGCAGCACGATTACAAGAAAGCTTGCCGCTGGCTTTTTCCATATCATCGAAAATTCGGGCAGATCTATCACAGCCAGCTCGGCAACTCGCCGTATTATGATATTCAGATAAAAGAAAAGGTGATTATTTGTGTTGGAACAATCGGTGGAAGGAAAGGGCAACCCTATTTAGCAGAGGCTTTTTCGCATATTGCAAAGCAATATCCCGACTGGAGCTTGAAGTTTGTTGGAAGGGTTGCAGTTCAATCAGATTATGAAAAAGCCCAGAAGATAGTTCAATCAGCCGGAGTTTCTTCTCAGGTTACTTTCACTGGTCCAATTAGCGATGAAGATTTGTTGGCGATTTTTAAGAAAGCATCCATTTTTGCGATGCCGTCCCTGGCAGAAGGTTTGGGTCTCTCTCTTCAAGAAGCGATTTACAACGGCTGTGTTCCTATTGGATCGCGGGTTGGAGGAATACCAGAACTAATTGAAGACCAGGTGAATGGATTGCTCGTTGAGCCTTGTGATGTTGTGGCATTGGCGCAAGGGCTTCGGATCCTTATGGATTCGGATAACCTGCGAAGGAAATATGCAGATGCTGGACAGCAGCTTTTGCGTATGAAACATATGTCGCAGAGTGAAATGTTGGATGCTTATCGAATGATATATAATTCATACATTCCAAAGAGAAAATCTTGACGTGTTTCTCAAGAAACTGAGGCCATTGTTCCTTTATCCGCGCAGTCTAAAACTCACATGCTGAGGCGGATTACAGTTATTGCGCCAGAAAGTAGTGTTTTAGATAACTATGCACTTGCAGCCTCGTTTGCTGGACATTCGCTTTCATATTTAACAGGGCACATGAGACTCAGACGGTTTTCTTTCGCGAAATCCTGCACGAAAATCCCCTTTTTTTCGGCCTTGTCATACCCGGCTGCGCACATGATGAATCCAGATCGATGGGAGGAATTTCGATCACGCCTTTACCCAGGCTTTGACCTTCTTGCGTCGTTGAAACTGGGGTTGAGCGATATCGTCATTTCCAGTTACGGCTACGCAAACGCCTGCTTTTCTCAGGCGAGACATCGAGGAATGCGAACCGCTGTTGATGCAGGGAATTCGCATCCCGAGCAGTTTTGGGAAATTATCAGGGCGGAGCACAAAAAATGGGGCATCGACAGAAAGCCGATGCCCCGACACTGGAACGAGCGCGGTCGCAGAATGCTTGAGGATACTGACTACATCTTTTCTCCGAGTTCGTATGTTACCGATTCATACTTGAGGAGGGGATGGTCGCCGGACCGCATTTTTTATCTTCCGTATCCGGTGGACTTGGAAGTGTTCAAGCCGGGAGCAGAGGGCCGAGGGGCGAGCGTCGAGGGCAGACCGTTACGTGTGATTTGCACAGGAAGCGTTTCCGTGCGGAAGGGGTTTCCCTATCTGCTGGAGGCTATGCGGATCATCCGCAAAGAGCGTGATGCCGTGCTCATGCTGACCAGCGTTATTGAGAGCAGCATGAAGGAGATTTTGCCAAAGTATTCCGATGTGCCGATTGAATGGTCCCCGGCGCTGCCTCACGATCTCCTTGCCGCGCGTCTGCGCTCCGCCGATGTTTTCGCGCTTTTGTCACTTGAAGACGGCTTTGCCAGAACTGTGACCGAAGCATTGGCGTGCGGGTTGCCTGCCGTGGTTTCCCGGCATACCGGAGCACTTGACTTCATCACGCCCGGGGTGAATGGCGAGATCGTGTCCATCTGTGATGCCGCGGCGGCCGCAGATGCCATTTTGCGGTGTGCTGAAATGTTTACTGGCGGGACAACACCCAATAGCCGATCTATTATTGATGAGCTTTCATTCGCTCGATTCAGCGAGCGATTCCTTTCAATCCTCGACCGCATTTAGCGAGGCCCGGGAAAACACGCCGGCATTTACCTTTTCCGGGCGACCACAATCACATCCAAAATCGTAAGCATCTCATCAGAAATCCCCTGCAAATCGGCCCTCAATCGCGGCCGGATGGTCCGGACGTAGTCGCGCGGAGCTGCCCGAAGAGTTTCCGAGGAAACAATGTCAAAGCCATGTTTCGCAAACATGCGAAGAAATTCCGGAAAGGGATTCCTGGCTGCCCTCCCGGGATTGGGAAAGAGAATATCGTAGATCCAATCGGGATATGTCTGAAAGTCGAGAGGGGGAATCGGATCCTCAAGAATCCCATGACCGGACAGGTCAAACTTGTGGACCATGTATCCGCCGGGCCGCAGCGATTCGGCGCATCTTTCAAAAAACAGGTCGAGGTTGCCCACGTGCTCAAGCACATCGAACGAAAAAAGAAAATCGACCGGTTCCGGAAGCCGTGCGGTCTCCATGATCCCGGGGATGTGAACGACCCGCCCGGCATCGACCTCCTGGCTGGCGATGTTTTTGAAGATGGCGAGCGAGTTCTCCAAGTCGGGTGCCCCGGCAGCGGCTTGAAGGATGCGCATCTGGTGGCAATCCACTTTTGGAAATGCGAACTCAACCAGATAAACCTTGGAGAAACCGGCGCTCAGCAGGAGGTCAGTGCTGCTGAGGCAATCGCCGTTGCCGATTTCGCACGCGATCCCGGTCTTGGGAATCCCGCCCCCATCAATGGCTTTCTGCAATGTCCTGCATATTCTGAGATGACGGTCGAGGACCACCTCATCGTTTACGATGAGAGATTCAGTGAATACGGTCTCCGGTTTTTTAAGAAGGGACTTGATCGAGGCCTTTACAGCCTGCGGAACAAGCAGGCGCTCAAAGGATTTGACCCGGGCTTTGATTACGTATGGAACCAGCTTTCGAGCGTGGAGAAACATGGGCTATGGAACTTCGTCAATATCAATATGCGGGCAGCCTGTCCGGGAGAATAATGTCATGAGATTCGCTGGAAAATCTTCCGTGGGATGTGACCTCCGATCGACACAAAACGCCAGATCAGCGGCAGACTGGCGAACAGGGAAAGCAGGCCGCAAAAGACCAGTCGTGAAAATCCGACAAATGTCGAGTTCCCGACGAAGCTGAAAAGCAATCCAACGGCGATGCCGATGCTGAGCAATATCCACGGGATCTCTCTCCCGAACAAGCGGAAAGCGGAAATTTCAATCATCCTTCCCCCCACAATCAAATGAAACCAGACGCTGAACCCGAGGGCGGTGATCAAGGTGGCCAGCGGGATTCCCGCAAGACCGAAGTGCTTCACCAGAACAATACTCAGCGCCAATTCCGCCACCGTTGAGCCGAGCATGGCAAGCGTATACGCGCCCATGCGTTTTGTGAGGTGAAATGAGAAGCTCAAAAGGAAATTGATCAGGGCGGGCAATAACGCGCCGCTGATGAGAATTGTCAGGGCGGTGCCGCCATAGAACCCAGGCCTTGTCCACCAGCATACGAAGGCGCCATTTGCCAGAATCGAAAAAACCATGCTGATCCCGAGGCTCAGCATCGTCAACCGCACGATCAAGCCATACTCTTTTTGAAATCTCTGCTTCTCGTCTCCGCAGAACTGTAGAACCCAGCGTGGGCAGGCGGCGGAAAAGGGTCTTTGCACCAACTGGCTTGCCATGACGGGCAGGCGGGACGTGCCGACCAGCACCGCAAGCGCGTCAAGGCCGAGAAGTTTGGTGACGATCATTCCCTGACTGGCGGCCATTGCCTGGGTCGCAAGGCCGGAAACAAATATTGCACCGGAATATCCGAAAAGCTCCCGGAGATGTTCATATGGAATCCGGACAAAATGGAGGGCGAGGCGGTGCGGTCCGGAAAAGACCACCACGAAATATCCGATTTGCATGACGGTGATCGCGGCCACGGAAGCGTAGGCATAGGCCATGACACCCGCCCCGCTCCGGATCCAGAACCAGAACAACCCAAGGTTCGTCCACGAGGAAAGGATGTTGAAAAAGTGAACCATGTAAGTCCGATTTTGAGCACAGATCACGCCGGGCAGGGCCTTCCCGGGCATGGACAGGGCCTGGAGAACGATCAGCCATGTCCAAAGCGAGCGCGCATCGGACGCGAGATGCGGGGGAATGCCAAACCACCCGATCAACGGGTCGCGCAGCAGCAGCCCGAGGGAGACCACAACAAGCGCCTGAGCGGCAAGGACGGTTGCCGAGAGATACAGCCACCCGCATGTCAACTTTTGGTCGCCTTTTGAAATCGCATCGGCAAAAAGGCGGCCCAGGGAATTGGAAACCCCGAAATCGAGAAGGAGGAAATAGCCGACCGATGAAAAGCAGAACGACCACAGACCGAGCTCCTGCGCATCGAGATTCCGCGTCGCCACACGGATGAGCAGCAGAGAGGTGACAATCCCGCTCGCCATCATGAGATACGAGGTGCCGGTTGTTGCCAATGTGTGCTTGATGGAGCGCAAAGCTTGTGGAGTAGGAAATAGAAATACCAGCCTCAGGACCCCTCCGTTTGGGGTCTACAGGACGTTGACATGCTGTCTGCTAGCAGCTACCAAACCCACGATGCAAGAAATAGCTGTCATCGGGTTGGGATACGTGGGCTTGCCTCTCGCGCTCGCGTTCGCGCGGCGCGGATGTGCTGTGATTGGATTGGATGTTGATACCGAAAAAGTCCGGAAGCTGAATGCCGGGCATGGGTATCTGCACCATGTTGATACAGATGATCTTGAATCATTGGTCTCCGGTGGAAACCTGTGCGCTTCGTCGGATTTTTCGAGGATATCCGGATGCGGCGCTGCGATCATCTGTGTGCCCACCCCGCTGGACCGCCATAGGGAACCCGATCTTTCTTACGTTTTGGACACCGGTCGCGCCATGGCCCGGCACCTTAGGAAGGGCATCTTGGTCGTTCTGGAGTCAACGACATACCCCGGGACGACAGATGAGGACCTGCGGGAAGTTCTTGAGGCTGGTTCCGGTCTTAAAGCCGGAATCGATTTTCATCTGGCATTTTCTCCCGAGCGGGAAGATCCGGGGAATCCCAAAAGCAAGGTGACAGAGATTCCGAAAGTTGTCGGCGGGTTTTCTCCAGCTTGCCTGGAGAAAGCAGTCGCTCTCTACTCGAAGGCGGTAAATACCGTGGTGCCCGTCAGCAGTTGCCGTGCTGCCGAAGCGACCAAACTCCTCGAAAACATTTTCCGCGCGGTCAACATCGCCCTCGTCAACGAATTGAAGGTCGTCTACGGGGCGATGGATATCGATATCTGGGAAGTCATCGAGGCCGCCAAGACCAAGCCTTTCGGCTTCATGCCGTTTTATCCCGGGCCCGGACTTGGCGGACACTGCATCCCGATCGACCCGTTCTACCTGACATGGAAGGCCCGCGAGTTCGGGCAACACACACGGTTCATCGAACTCGCGGGGGAGATCAACACGGCCATGCCGACATACGTGGTTGGAAAAGTTGCCGAGGCACTCAACAAAAAGAAGCTCGCACTCAATGGCGGCCGCATTCTCATTTTGGGACTCGCCTACAAGGCGGACGTCGATGACATCCGGGAGAGTCCGACTTTTGTATTGATGTCACTGTTAGAAGAAAAGGGGGCAATAGTTGATTATTACGATCCCTACGTTCCGCAGATTCCGCCCACACGCGAGCATTCGGAATTCACGGGGCGGAAGTCCGTTAGTTGGAGCAAGGATTCTATCACCGCTTTCGATTGCGTCCTTGTTGCGACCGCCCACAAATGCGTTAACTATCATCAACTGACTGAGTGGTCGGACTGTATCGTTGATACCAGGAATGCGATGATCAAGAGTCCGAACGTGACCAAAGCATGAGATGGGTCTTCGCTTTATTGGAACGGCAAATATATTCTCTCGCCATGCCATTTAATCTGGATTCCTATTTCTCGACCTGCAAATACTGGATTTGAAAAGGACAATCCGCTGGGGCAACTCGCCGGAATCAACTCTTGGGTTGAAAGCCGATCCTACAATATCATCGAATGTATTCATATGATCTGGTTGACTGCATGCTGTGATATGTTCATTGGCAAATCAGAACACAGCGTCTCAGGCTGATCCTATGTCAAATATTCTTGTAACAGGTGCTGCCGGCTTTATCGGAAGCCACTTGGTGGATACCCTTCTCGCGCAGGGGCATCGGGTTGTCGGGGTTGACAATTTCAGCCTGGGCACCCGATCGAACCTTGCCGAGGCTACGAGGCATCCTTCTTTTGTGGTTTTTGAGCGGGATCTCACCGACGCGGATTTTCCAACAAGCTTTGATCCGGGATGCCGAATCGAGTGGGTTTGGCACCTGGCCGCGAACTCCGATATCCCGGCAGGAGTTCAAGATCCGGAGGTGGACTTCAAAGACACCTTCCTCTCCACGTTCCGTCTGCTGGCATGGATGAGAAAGCACGGGGCAAACCGTCTGGCGTTCGCATCGACTTCCGCTGTTTACGGTGAACGGAGTTTGCCGATCACCGAAGACAGCGGCCCGATGTGCCCGATAAGCAATTATGGGGCGATGAAACTCGCAAGCGAGGGCTGCATCACGGCCGCGTTGGAATCCTGGCTCGGCCGGGCCGATATTTTTCGGTTTCCCAATGTCATTGGATCTCGGGCCACCCATGGAGCCCTTCTCGATTTCATCCGGAAAATCCGAAAAAACACATCTCGACTCGATGTTTTGGGAAATGGCACCCAGCAAAAGCCATATCTGCATGTTGAAAACTTGATTCGCACGATGCTTTTCATCACCGAAAGCGCACAGGAAAAGCTGAACGTTTTCAATGTCGGCCCCAGGGACAGTGTGAGCGTAAGGATGATGGCAGAGGAGGTGGTTGCCTATGTCGCTCCGGGAGCGGAGATCCACTTCGGAGAGGGGAACAAGGGGTGGGTCGGCGACGTTTCGAAGTTTGAATACTCCACGGAAAAACTCGAGTCGCTGGGATGGAAAAGCGTGGTGCCCTCACGTGATGCCGTTCAGTTGGCCATTCGGGAAATCGCGGGAGAGAATCCATGACGCAGGGGGTGATTCTTGCCGGGGGGAAGGGGACCCGTCTCGCAAAAGCCCTCGGAGCGGATATTCCCAAGCCCATGGCCCCCGTGTGCGGAATTCCCCTTCTGGAGCGTCTCATCATTCTGCTAAGGGACCAGGGAGTCACCGATATCTTGCTGCTCGTCCATTATCGCGCCGACGTCATCCGCTCGCACTTCGGTTGCGGTTCGAGGCTGGGCGTCCAAATCCGATACGTGGAGGAATCAGTGCCGCGAGGAACGGGGGGGGCACTGAGGGATGCGCTCAAGCTGCTCGACCCCATGTTTCTTGTTCTCTACGGGGATACACTTGTCGATCTGGATTTTGCCGCGATGTTGGATTTCCATGTGAGTCGGAATGCGGACCTGAGTCTGTTCTCGCACCCCAATGACCATCCGGCTGATTCCGACCTTGTGGAGAGCGGTCCCGATGGGCGGGTCGTTGGCATTCACCCCTATCCGCATCCGGAAGGTGCCGAGTATCACAACCTGGTCAATGCAGCCCTTTACGTTATAAACAAGGATCTTCTCTTGAAGGGCTCCCTTCCTGATAGTCCGTTTGACTTCGCCAAGCACGCCATCCCGGAATGGATCTCCTGCGGCCGCCGGATTTTTGCCTTCAGGGGGGATGGCTACATCAAGGACATGGGAACACCGGAGCGACTGGCCAGAGTCGAAGCTGACCTGAAAAGCGGAATGGTCGCCAGGAAGTCGGGTCGCATCCCACGACGAGCCGTCTTTATCGATCGGGATGGAACGATCAATCAGGAAAAGGGACATCTGGCCCGCGCGGAGGATTTTGAACTTCTGCCGGGAGCGGCCGCAGCCATCCGGGCTCTGAACAAGAGGGGGATTCTTGCGCTTGTCATCACAAATCAGCCAGTCATTGCCCGTGGGGAGTCCACATTTGAAGAAATGGACCGCATCCACCGGAGGATGGAGACACTGCTGGCCAGGGAAGGAGCATTTGTTGATGGTGTATTTATATGCCCACACCATCCCGACAAGGGGTTTGCGGGAGAGATTGCAGAATTGAAAATCCCGTGCGGATGCAGGAAGCCGGCAACCGGGTTGGTTGATCAAGCCTGCGGTTTGTTTTCCATTGATTTGAAGTGCTCGTGGTTTATTGGAGACACGACTTTGGACATCGAATGCGCCAGACGCGCAGGCATCCCATCGATTCTTGTGCAAACCGGAACAGCCGGAAAAGACGGCAAGTTCCCGGCCACTCCTGATTTGATCGTCTCCGGACTGCCGGATGCTATCAGTGAAGTGATCGCGCGAACTCCTTTCCAAGAATTGACGACTCAACCTGAGGTGGCTTGAATAGAGCGCATGGCAAGGAAACTCACCGCACAGAAAGCGTCGCTTTCATGATTATCAGCCAGACTCCGTTCCGGATCAGCTTTGCAGGTGGCGGCAGCGACCTTCCGTCCTACTACCGCAAATACGGTGGGGCGGTTGTTTCCTCGGCCATTGACAAGTTTGTCTATGTCACGGTCAGCCGGAAATTCGACCATGCCCTGCGGATCAGTTACTCGCGGACGGAGGAGGTGGAAAGGACTGCGGACGTTCAGCATCCCATCGTCCGCGAAGGGCTCACCATGCTTGGAATCTCCGGCGGGCTCGAGATCACCTCGGTTGCCGACATCCCCTCACGAGGGACAGGCCTGGGTTCCTCCAGCAGCTTTGCCGTCAGCCTGATGCAGGCACTTCATGCCATGCAGGGCCGTCACGTGTCTGCCGAGCAACTCGCGGACGAGGCCTGTGAAATTGAAATCGAATGTTGCAGGGAACCGATCGGCAAACAAGACCAGTATGCCGCTGCCTATGGAGGGCTGAACTATATCAGGTTTCTGCCGGATGACACTGTTCAGGTCGAGCCGATCGCACTTTCTCGCGAAGCTCGAAGCGTTATCGACGGCCATTTTCTCATGTTCTACACAGGAATCACCCGGTCTGCCTCAGAGATTCTGGCTGTTCAATCAAATATGATGGCTTCCGAACATAATAAAGCGCAGGCCATGCATCGTATGGTTGCTTGCGCCGGGGAGTTGAGGGATGAACTCTGGAAGGGGAATTTTGACGCCGTTGGCCGGATCCTGCATGAAAACTGGCTGCTGAAACAGTCGTTGGCTCCCGGCATCTCGAATTCAGCAATCAATGAATGGTATGAGCGTGCGATCACGGCGGGCGCATTGGGGGGGAAACTTCTCGGAGCCGGAGGAGGAGGGTTTCTGCTCTTTTATGCCAAACCGGAAACGCACGAAGCGATTTGCTCCGTGCTGGCCGACTTGCGCCGGATTCCTTTTACCATGGAACCCCGCGGAAGCCGCATAATTTTTGTCAACCAGTGAAAATCCTCCTCTCCGCACACGCCTGTCATCCAGAGTGGGTTTCTGAAAATACCATTGGCTGGAAAGTCATGCAGATGATCGCGCGCGAGCATGATGTCTGGGTTTTGACGTCCGAGCGCTGCCGCGAGGGGATGGAGGCGGCAGTGAAAGACGGGCGCATACCGAGGAATGTTCGCGTTCACTATGCCGGACCACCATTCGTTTGGTTAAAAAATAAAATGGCTGCGAAGCTCAAGGAGTGGCCCTACTATCGCAAATGTCTCGATGCTGCCTATCCGATCGCGCAGAGATTACACTGCGAAGTTGGATTTGACCTCGTCCACCACGTCACCTTCGCCTCATGGCGGGTTGGGGTTCCATTTTGGAGGCTTGGAATTCCTACGATTCTCGGCCCGATCGGTGGCGGCGAGTCGTTCGACTTGAGATTCCTCTCCCACCTCAGTCTGTCCGCAGCATTTTTTGAGATCGCCCGTATTGCCTCCAATTGGAAATCCATTCGGGATTCGTCCGTGAGATCCTGTCTGAAGAATTGCGATCTCGTTCTCACATCGAACCCGGAGACTACTGCCTTGGCATTGAAAGGTGGAGCTGCTCCTGAAAAGGTCAAAAACCTTCTTGTTACATTCTTTCCTCAGGAAAAAATCCGCGCACTGCAGCCGGTGGGATTAAAGGAGTATTCGGGCCCCTTGCGCATTTTTGCCGCAGGTGCCCTTGAGGGAAGAAAAGGGGTCGGACTTGCATTGAAAGCCTTGCGGATCGCAAAGGATCGAGGCATTGACTTTTCCTATCAGTTTACAATGGGAGGGCCTGAGTCCGAACACCTCAAACGGCTGTCCAGAAAGCTCGGGCTTGAAGACAACGTAGTCTTCAGCGAATCCCTGCCGCGGCCGGAGTATGAGAACCTTCTTAAGCGAGCCCACATCTACCTTCTCCCAAGTCTTCGCGACAATTCACCGTCTGCCCTCATGGAAGCCATGTTGTGTGGGTGCGTTCCTATTGTTGCCGATTGCGGAGGACCATCGCTGATCGTTAGCCCGGAAGCGGGCTTAAAGATTCCCGTTCAGGATCCGGAAGGTTTTATTGCCTCCATGTCCGAGGCCATTGCACTCCTCGATAGTGACCGACATCTTCTGGCGCGGATTGCCGCGGAGGCCAGCCGCTCTTTGGCCGCACGCTTTTCTGAAGACGCTTATTGGAGTGCACTCAAGCATTTCTACGCGGATGTCACTTGACTGCCCTGTCTTTTAAAAACCCGTTGTATCGCGGTGCGGAAAGCGCCGCATCCACCCCATCCACAAAACGGCCCACCATATCCTCTGTGGAATAGACCGCCCCGTCGGCAAGGCATCGACGAGCCATGGCAAGTCGCTTGTCCTCGTTGCGTAACAACTCGACAATAATATCGGCATAAGCGTCGGAAGATTTCCAGTTTTTAAGCATGATCCCATGCTCGCCATCCCGGAAGTAATCAATCTCCGGCCCATGGCCGGGAACCGCCGTTGTCACCATGGGTAGTCCGAGCGCAAGGCAATCCACCATTGTCAACCCAACCACGCCCGGCAAAAGCAACAGTTTCGACAGCGACCAATAAGGAACTTTTTCCAACTCGCCCTTGGGTCCCACGAAGTGGATCCACGGCGATACTCGGGCCGCCTCCCTGATCATTTCCTCATCATCACCTTTTCCGATGATAATCAGTTCGAAGTCGAGCATCTCGGCTCTCACCTTTCGACAACTCTCAATAAGGAAGTCTATGCGCTTGGCTTTGTAAAGCAGCCCGGTATAGATGGCGACATTATCTCCGGAAATTCCCAACCTGGCTTTCAGGGCATCGAGATCCGCTGATACCAAGGTCTCACGGGCTTTTCGCAGACTTGCGGTATCAACCGAGTTATTCAGAGAAGTGATGCGTCCGGCAGGAAATCCCAGATCACGGACGATACGTGCACTGTAATCGTTATAAGCAAACCACCAGTGGACATGTCGGGAAACAAAAGTTTTCGAAGACTCGACAAAACTTGTTTTGGAAAGATTTTGCAGGCTTTTGCCATGACCCCAGAGCGCGATTTTTGCTCCGCCCGCCCAAAATCGCAGGGTCAGTGGATAGAGATGCAGGTTGCGGCTGACCTGTGGAAGAATCACCAAGTCAGAGTCTCTGCTGAGCCGCCAAACCGGTTGCCAGACCGCCTTTCCAATCGAGTAAGACGGGACTCGAATCGCCCATGGAAGATCGCCCTGAATGTACTGAGGGTTGCTGGTAACTGAGTAAACGACAACGAGAGTTGCGCCCCGCGCTTCCAACGCGCATTTCAATTGCTCGAAAAATGGAATTCGATAATGCGAGACATGGTCGTTGATGATTGTGATTTTCTGCATTTTAACAAATGTGTGGCGTCAGGCTATTTTGCAAGTCAGGAACCGCTTGCCAATCTGGATTGAGAGCGTTAGTGAAATGCTCATGCTTTCCGTCTTTGTCCACTCCACAGATTCCTATTCCGACTGCTGGCAGCCGCTTTTCGAGTTGATACGAATCTATTGGCCGGACCGCAAGGCGCCGCTTTTTCTGAACAACGAGTTTCTGGACTACAAACACCCGGAGCTTGAGATTCACAATACTTTTGTCGGAAATGTATCCGCTTTCGACCGCTTCCATTCCTGGTCCTGCCGATTTATCGCCGGACTCAAGCAGGTAAAAACTCCTTATGTCCTCTATCTGCAGGAGGACTATTTTCCCAGCAATCGCGTCCGCCAGGATAAGCTGGATGAAATCATTGAAATCATGGAAAAGGAGGGGCTCACGAATGTGAACCTCCAGTTTTCAACGCCTAGGAAGGGATGGAGGCGACACCCCGCGCATCCCGAACTCATCGAGATGCCGCAGCGCGGTGGATACAGGCTCTCCACGTCGGCTGGAATCTGGCGTGTTGAGAAATTACTTTCCTACCTCAAGCCCGGAGAAACCGTCTGGCAATGGGAGCGCGATGGGTCTCGACGCGCTCACAAGATTAAAGACAGCATCTACTTTATGGATCCGGATTTATACAATGGACCTGAACGTGGAATTTATCCCTACCATTCCACCGGAATTGTCCGCGGTAAATGGTATAAGCCTGCAGTGCTCGACATATTCAAAAAAAACAATATTCACATCGACTACTCGAAGCGCGGGTTTTACGAGCCTTCTTTCACGGAACAAATCAAGTTGAAAATCCGGAGCAGGTTCAGGCAGCTTTTTATGCGAATTCCGAACACTCTGCAGTGAATGGGCAATTCATTACTCCCCGATGGATGCGCATTCCCCGGGCCTGCAGCGATGAAACAAACGCTTCTGAACCGTCTTCTGGATCGGTTCACTGGTCGAAATGAAGTAATGAAGAATGCCGTTCCCGATCCGCAGTTGAATCAAATCTTTCTGCAATCTTCCGTGCAGGATTTCCGCCAACAATCGTGCAGGATTCAACGTCTTTTGTGACAACCGCCCCGGCTGCTACAATGCTCCCGTTCCCAATGCGGACGCCGCTCAAAATGATTGCTCCATAGCCAATCCAGACGTCGTCACCGATGACCACTTTCGAGTTCAAGCCCTTCCAATCATAGTTTCTGTTTCTGATCTGAGAAGCCAACCGTGTAGGCACGCCAATTTGCTGATAATGGTGATCATAACGCCCCACCAGGGCTACGCTGTTTGCAAAAATCACGTTGTCACCAATCTGAGCATCACATTCAATCTGGCTGTAACGTCCGATGTAAAAGTTTTCACCGATAGTAATTGTATTTTTTGCCCACAGGACAACACCGCGTCCCGCATGAAAATATTTTCCAATCCGGTATCTGCGCCATTTGACTTTCGTTAAGTAAATATCTCTTAACGATTTAAGCTGATTTACAAGGAGCATGCTGTTAGACGGGCGACAGTGAATTATTTGGGGACCTGCGTGATATCTCAAAGGCGCAAATCACAAAATGCTGATGCTTGGTGATGTTTTTCCCGGCCGACTAGCCGCCCCCATTCTTGTGAAGAATTCCCAGTTTGCCATCTTCGACATTGTAGGGAAGTCCCGACTTGGAACAGAACTCTTTATAAGCCTGTTCGGCGCCATCGTAAATATTATTCTGCGCACAATCATCTATGATAATCACACCCCCGGGTAGAAGGTTCTCGTAAATGCGAGGCAGGCAAATCGATATCGGTAAATACAGATCAACGTCAAACAAGCAGAATGATATTGGTCCTAATTCTGAAAAATCTATCTTTGTGACATCGCTTGAAATGACATGAACATCTTTGATGTTATGATAGGACAGGTTTTTTTCATACCATTCCTTTTTGTTGACTGTAAACCCGTGCTCAAGTTCATAAAAATCTTTGTTTCGTTTTGAAGACTCATGATGCAACGACTCTGACGTAAACCCGGAGAAAGTATCAATGGAGCAATATCTTGAATTTGGAATAAGTTTCTTAAGAAATATAGTAGTGGCTCCATATGCGCATCCGGCCTCGATAAACATGCCCTGGGGGTTTCTTTCATACGCATTTCGCGCGTATGACGAGATGCGCAGAAGCTGGGAAGGACTAAACATATACGGATAAAGGGAGTGAGGTGGACCCCGGAATTCGGGCCAGTTGGTAAGCTATAAAAAGCGGTGGCGTTCGGGTGTGGAAAACCACAACCTGAAAGACCATCGAAAATGAAAGCCAAACGCAGAAGACACGACGCAGTATTCAAA
>QYQL01000186.1 GCA_007280915.1 Verrucomicrobiaceae bacterium
CACCAGGACAGATGAAACCCCCATTTTTCCCAACTCCATCAAGACGCGACGAAGGGAGATCCCCTTGAAAACAATCGTCCGTTCACGGTGGCGATCGGTGAAGATCCTGCTGTCTTGAGGAAGATTTCCCGACTTGGTCCAGACCACGCGCAGGGGTTGCTTCGCACCAGGCATTCCACGGATGGTCAGCCGGGGGTTGTCGGTCCGTATGGTTTCGCCACCGACAAGAATTGCTCCACAGGAAGCCCGCAGAAGCATCGCGTCACGACGGGATGCTTCCGAAGTGATCCATCTCCGGCCCGGCGGCGACGAAATCCGGCCGTCCAGACTCATCCCCGCCTTCGCAATGATGAACGGGATGCCCGTCGCAATCCACTTGTTCCATGCCTCATTAATCGCGGCGCATTCCGCTGCCAGGACGCCGGATGTGACACGAATGCCCGAAGCCTCAAGGATTCTGTCAGCCCGACCCGCATGGCGGGGGTTGGGGTCACAGGCACCATAAACCACCCGCCGGATTCCCGCCCGTGCGATCGCCTCCGTGCAAGGGGGCGTGCGCCCGTGCGTCGAGCAGGGCTCAAGGGTCACATAGAGAGTGGAACCATTCGCATCCTTCGAATTCTTCAATCCCTTGATCGCTTCGACTTCGGCATGCGGACACCCGGCGGCGCGGTGCCAACCCCGCGAAAGAACCCGGCGTCCCTTGACGATCACCGCCCCCACGGCAGGATTGGGATAGGTATGCCCTACTCCCTTCCGCGCCTCGACCAGCGCGGCCTCCATGAATTTTATGTCCTCGCGCACCGCGTTCCTCACAGGCATGATCATCCACAACCACCCTCATCGTGCAACTTCGCTTCTGGGAAAAAGATTTTAGATGTCTGACAAAACATCCAGTGCTTCCCGCGGGGACAGGATCCTGACGGCATTTACGGTTGAACGCGGAAAGTGCCTGGAATTGCCAGTGATGATCGTCCTGTCCTCCGTTGCGAGGGCAACAGCCACGAAAGGAATATCGTCGGGATCGGGCAGCTTCACGCTTGTCGTAATGCCCTGACGGAATCCTGATTGCGGAAATGCCGCCAGCAGTTCTCGGATCACGGCTCTGGAGAATCCAAACCCCGGACGGGACAAAACATCCCGGTATTCTGCCAACAGGGAATTGTCCCACGCCGGAACAAAATGCCCCGCGACGGCATGCTGGAGCAATTGATCGCAGATTCCCCCGGGTGTGAGCGCGGCAGAGATCAGCACGTTGGTATCAATCACCCACAGGGGAATGCTCATGCCGCCTTTTGCTTCTTGCGTCCCGTCCGTGAGGAGCGAATCTCCGAGTTGATTTCCTCCATGGTGAGTTTGTCCAACCCGTTGAGCACGGCTTCACGCTGAATTGCAGCCAGAGCCTGCCCAAAACGCAGCCGGCTCAGCAGATCGATGTCCGACTCGATCCCCCCTCCACTGGGCGGAATGAGAATCCCCACCGTCTCGCCGCCACGTGTGATGACCCGCGGTCCCGTCTTCGGCAGGTCTCGCAGGACTTTCGCCGTGGCCTTCGATAGTTCCCTCGTGTTTAAAAGCGTGCTGGTCATGGCCAAATTGTCCGACGTTTGTAGGACGCTGTCAAGTGTGCCAAACGGACCACTTAGAAGAGGGCATGAATTTAATGTCCTCGCGCGCCACGTTCCTCACGGGCATGATCATCCATAATCATCCTCATCGTGCCACTTCGCTTACGAGACAAAGAGCATTTCTTCCACGATACCTCCCAGATGTTGCGGAGCGGGATCCCGCTCCAGCGCGCACTGGAACACATGGGCGGCGGCCGCGGTCGGCCCGCTGAAGCGGCCCGTGCAGCTTGCTCTGTCGTAAATGAAGGCCTTGAAGCCGCACTGACTTCCAGCGGATTCTCCGAACTGGATATCGGCATCCTCACCGCCGGAGAGCAAAGCGGAAGATTGGAAGAGGCCTGCCGGGCACTTGCGGATTATTACGCGCATCTTGAAAAAGGACGGAATCGAGCCCTCGCGGCATCCGCCTATCCCGTCTTCATCCTGCATCTGGGGGCGCTCCTCCTCTCAATCCCTCCCGCAGTCGTGGAGGGAAGCCTCCCGGTATTCCTGCGCGAGGCGGGACTCTTCCTCGGCACAGCTTATCTGGCTGTCGCTGCTGTCGCTGCCGTCCTGTGGCTCGCGGCGCGCGGATTTTCCTCCAGCAATTCAGCGGACCGTCTCGTTTCGATGATTCCGATCGTGGGCGGCCTTCTCCGGTGCGCCGCGCTCGCGAGGTTCTGCCTCGTCCTTTCGCTCGGAATCCGCTCGGCCGAGGGATTTTTGTCCGGCCTGAAGAAGGCGGGCGCTGCTTCGGGCAGTGCGCGCATCAGGACCGCCTGCGGGCAAGCCGTGACCTCGATCCGATCCGGCAACGGATTCGCCGCAGCGATGCTATCGACCGGGGCTTTTCCGGAAGACCTCGAACGCGCCCTGCAGGTCGCGGAGGTTTCGGGAAGACTGGAGGAGGAAATCACCCGATGGGCCGGCATCTACCGCGAGCGACTCTTCCGCCGCATCGACGCCATTTCTGCATGGCTCCCCCGGGCACTTTATCTTCTGATCGTCCTTCTTGTCGTCCTGCGCATGTTCGCACTCATCTCCCAGATCACCGGAGCCTACTCGCAGGTGCTGGAGATGTGAGCTTCCCGCCCCCGACAAATGAAGCCGGGCCGTATTATTTCTGAAATTCCGCCTTTCATCCGCAGGCGCTCTGTTCAATGTTCCTGCGTGCACAAGACAATTTTCACCTTTTGTCTCGCGGCCTGTTTTTCCCTGTCGGCACAAGCACGCGAATGGACGTTTCTCTCCTACAATGTTGAAAACCTCTTCGATGTGGACGGCGTGGCAATCTACGACGATTACCAGCCTGCCAAATACACCCCAGAGCACCTCTCGGTAAAAGTCGCCAACATTGCGAAAGTGCTTTCCCGGGTGGATGAGGGACGGGGGCCCGATGTCGCTGTATTCAACGAAGTCGAACTCGACCAGACCCCTGACTCCACGGTCAAGGATTACAAGGTATGGCTCGAATCCGTCAAAGACCGGAAACTCTCCGACATTCTGAAGGAATCCCCGCTGCCGGAAAATATTGCGGGATTGCCTGTGGAGGCTTTTCTGCTCAAGGCCTGTGAGGAGGCTGGGCTCCACGGATACCAGATTGCAACGACCGACGAGAAACCCGGAGCCTATGAGGACGGGCGCGCGAAGGCCGTGCGGAACGTGGTTTTTTCCCGCTTTCCCATCAAGGGTGTGCGGACGATTCCGACTTTCAACGCCAGGGCCATCCTGGAGGTCACGCTCGACGTGGACGGACACCCGCTGACCGTTTTTGCCAACCATTGGAAATCCGGAGCTGGCGACGCGGAAAGCGAGCTGGTTCGCGTGGAAAATGCAAAGACCCTGCGCGAGAGGCTCAACGAGATTTTTGCGAAGGATCCGAATGCCGATGTGATCGTGGCCGGAGATCTCAACTCGCACTACAACCAGCACTGGCGATACCGCCAGATGAAGGACACCGGAATCAACGATATCCTCGGCTCTCAGGGCAACGAGCTTGCCCTCCGCAGCAAGACCGCCGATCTCTACAACCTCTGGTTTGAACTTCCCTCGAACAACCGCGGCAGCGACATCTACAAAGAGGAATGGGGCACGCTCATGAACCTCATCCTGTCCCGCGGGCTATACGACCAGAACGGCGTCCAATATATCGACAACAGCTTTTCGGTGCTCAAGATTCCCGCGCTGAATGCGGACGTGTTCGGGAGGCCGGTCCGCTGGTCGAAGTCCTCAACCCCCGGCGGCTTCTCCGATCACTTCCCGGTAATGGCCAGATTCCGCACAGTCGAGGATGGAAAGAAGGACCGCTGGATGCCGCTTAACCAGCCGAGCCTGGTCGCCACCGGTCCCGACACGCCTGTCCGTGTGGATACCTCGCTCGTCGATCTCTTCGCCTCCGCCGTCCAGGCGGACAAACTGCCCACCGGCACCGACCTGCGCGACGGATCGTTCGACGGACGCGTCTTCCTGGTGGACGCTCCCGCATCCGTGGATGAAAAGGGGTATGTCCATGTCCAACTGCTTGGAAAGGACTACGACATCTACACGCACAACCAGGACCTCCGCCCGGTCCTCCGCGAACGCGCACAAAAGGACTCCAAACTCGGATTTTACGGCGAGTTGTGCACCTACCGCGGGCACTGGCAGTTTCTCATTCACGGGAAGGAATGGCTTGTGCCTCCTCCCGAGTCGGTGCCGCATCTCTAGGAATCGTCCCGCGGACCGCGGGTGGAATCCGCCCCCTGCGCCACATGGAGACCGACCAGGCGGGCGATCTGGACCATGAGGAGGATCTGTCCGATCACCGCAACCAGCACGGCTGCGCTGCGGGCGACCGGATTCGCAGGGAGAACATCGCCGTAACCCACCGTGGTCAGCGTCACAAAGCTGAAATAGAGAAGCCACCCCGGGTCGCGCGCGAAGGACGCCCCCTGCTGGGCGGCAGGAAGATTGATGCTGCTGATGACAAAGCTCCCGGGAAGCAGGAATTCAATCAGGATAAAAACGAAGCCAGCCAGGACCCCGAAGAGAAGATAGACGCTGACCGCCCCGCACAAAACATCTCTGGTGATCTCCCCCGCCCGGAAAACCGACGTCTCAACGGTCGCGAGGACGTAGGAAAGAAAAAGGATCTGGGCTCCCACCTGCGCAAGAATCATCGCATGGTGGGAAACCAGGCTCCCGAATGTCAGCAAAACGAGCAGCAGGCCTCCCGCAAACAGGTGAAAGGCATGGTTCCGGGAACGCTGCCAGAGGGCGAGCATGGAGGCGCCGACCACAATGAGACTGAGCGGAACCAACGACACGACACCATGGAAATCCGGAAAGACCATGGTCAGCAGGGACGTGCATGGCGCGAGGACCATCATGAGAATCAGCGCGAGAAGAAGGACGCCGAATGGATGGGCGGCAACCGCTTTCCAGAAACTCTCCCGCGTTCGTTTCGACATTCAAACAGCCTGCCACCGACACGCCCGGTTGAAAAGCCGATTGCACGGGCAGAGGATTTGCAGGATATTCGCCCGCTTAACACCGATGAGGACTGACAACAAAAAACGGGCGGAAAATCTCCCGGTGGAGAACCTGCGCGTGGTCGGGGTGACGCGCCTGATCTCCCCCGCACAAATCAAGGCGCAGCTCCCTGCCAGGGAAAGCCATGTCGGCTTGGTGAGAGATGCCCGCGCGACGGCAAGAGCCATTTTAAGCGGAGAGGACGACCGGATGCTCGTGGTGGCCGGTCCCTGTTCGATCCATGAGCCGGAATCCGCGCTCGATTACGCCCGGCGCCTGGCGGCACTGGCCCGCGAGGTTTCGGACAGGTATTTCGTCGTCATGCGCGTCTATTTCGAAAAGCCGCGCACCACGGTTGGATGGAAGGGTTTGATCAACGACCCCCACCTTGACGACTCCTGCGACGTGGCAAACGGCATTGCCCTCGCGAGAAAACTGCTTCTGGACATTCTGGATCTCGGTCTGCCCGCGGGCACGGAATTCCTCGATCCGATCATCCCGCAATACACGGCGGACCTCATCAGTTGGGCGGCAATCGGAGCGAGGACCACCGAGTCCCAGACCCATCGCGAAATGTCCAGCGGCCTCTCCATGCCGGTCGGCTTCAAAAACGGAACCGATGGCTCGATTCAAACCGCGCTCGATGCCATGAAATCCGCGCGCGCGCCGCACAGTTTCCTGGGCATCGACCAGGATGGCGCCACCAGCATCGTGACGACGGCGGGAAACCCCGACAGCCACATCGTTCTCCGGGGCGGACGAGACGGCGGAAATTATCACCCCCACCACGTTGCGGCAGCCTGCGAGGCCCTGTCCAAGTCGGGCCTCCATCCCGCGCTGATGATCGACTGCAGCCATTCGAACTCCGGGAAAGATCCCCGCAGGCAGCCGGATGTGTGGAATAGCATTCTTTCCCAGCGGGCGGGCGGGCGACGTGAGATCATCGGAGCAATGCTGGAAAGCCACATTCACGAGGGCAGCCAACCGCTTGGCGGCGGGCTTGCGGATCTGCAATATGGGGTTTCCATCACCGATGCCTGCATGAGCTGGGAGTCCACGGAACGCCTTCTCCGGTCTTGAACATCTCGGACACCGGATTTGCGGCGATCGATTTCGAGAGCGCGGGATCCGCGCCGGGACGCACGGACGAACCGGTCCAGATTGCTGTCGTTCACATGGACGGAGACGACATCTGCGCAGTTCTGGATTCCTATGTCCGGCCTCAAATCCCGGTCATCTGGGCAGCGAAGAAAGTCCACGGCATCAGCGATGAGATGGTGGCGGATGCCCCCCGACTCCTCGATTTGTGGCCGGCAATCAAGGCCTCCATGGAGGGCCGATGGATTGTCGCCCACGGAGCGTCGACGGAAAAACGATTCCTCCGGGTGTTTCCTTTCCATTCGTTCGGTCCGTGGGTGGACACCCTCGTCCTGACGCGGGCCGTCTATCCCGGTCTCGCCTCCCACGGCCTCGGCGACATCATCCGCTCACTCGCCCTGGAGAAAGAAGAGGAAATTTCCGGCGGGGGTTTCCGCTGGCATGATGCCGGCTCCGATGCGGCTGCCTCTCTCGTCCTGCTGCGTCACCTTGTCCGGGTCTGCCATCTCGGCGGCAGCAATCCGGATGTCCTGCTCCGCCCGGACCTCACATCCTATTTTTCCGCGCGACGGGAAAAATTTCCGAAGGGGTAAGGATCACATCCATCCGGATGTCGTGCGGATCGAGGGGAACTTTTCCGATCAACTGCTCGTCGAAACAGACGCCTGCGACGACCCCCGAAGCCCGACTTAGAAAACGATCGTAATAGCCCCGGCCGCGTCCGAGGCGACCGCCGCTTCGGTCGAATGCCACCCCTGGCACCAGAATCAAGTCGAAGTCGCAACCGGCCGGCAATGCCTCCGGTCCAGGCTCCAGAACACCAAATCTCCCGGCAACAAGCCCCTCCCGGCTGGAAACCCAGCGAAACAGCAACTCGTCCCCCTCAATGCGGGGCAGAGCGATCTGCTTGTCCAACGGCCACGGGTCCAAAACATCCGGCTCGCCGGGAAGAGCACAGAATGCGCAGACGGTCAGGGCTTCCTCCCAAACCGGCCAGGCCCGGAGCAGATGAACCAGAGAACTTGCACCGGTGAGGGCGCTCAACTTTCCGGCGTCGCGCATCTCCCTCCTGAGGGATTCCTTCTCAGCGTTCATCGGATGATTCTCCGCCCGCACCTCAGGCCTGCTCGGTGCGTCCAAGCCGTTGGCAGATCTCACGGGTGGCCGTGGACTGGTTCAACGTGTAGAAATGGATGCCCGCCACCCCCTGGTCGAGCAGGTCGGCACACTGCTCGGTGGCAAAGTGAAGTCCGACCTGACGAATGGCCTCGGGAGAATCCCCCCCGCGCTGCAGCGCCTTCAGGAGACGTGCGGAAAAACGCGCGCCGCCCGCCAACTCAGCCATGCGCTTCATCGATGACAGGCTCGTCACCGGCATGATTCCGGCAATGACCGGGACCTTGATTCCCGCAAGCAAGCAGCGGTCGCGGAAATCAAAGAAATCGTGATTGTCAAAAAACAGCTGGGTGCAGATGTAGTCCGCCCCGGCATCCACCTTCGCCTTCAGGTAATCCATCTCGAGCAGGCGGTTGGGTGTTGCGGGGTGCCCCTCGGGAAATCCGGCAACACCGACCCCAAATCCACGTGGATCGGGATGTCCGGCAAATGCCCTGATAAAACGCACCAGGTCCGAAGCCTGAGGAAAGACATCTTTTGAGTGGTCGTAATCCGGCCTGTCACGGGGAGGATCCCCGCGCAGCGCAAGAATGTTGGAAACACCCACTGCGGCATAACGCTGCAGGATGGCCTCAATTTCCTTCTCCGTGTGCCCGACGCAGGTCAGGTGGGGGATGGGATCCAGTGTCGTGGTCGTCTTGAGCCTGACAACCAGTTCGTGCGTCATCTCGCGCGTGGATCCCCCGGCCCCGTAGGTCACGCTGACAAACGCCGGCTTCAGCGGCTCAAGCTGCCGGATCGTCTCGAAGAGCTGATCAAGCGCCTGCGGAGTCTTCGGCGGAAAAAACTCGAACGAAAATGTCGGCGCTCCGGCCTTGAGAATGTCGTTGATGTGCATCGCGGGCTTACCAGCCGAGAACCTTTGCAAAAATCAACGGGGCGACAATTGTGGCATCGGATTCGATCACGAACTTCGGCGTGTGCTCGCCCAGTTTGCCCCAGGTGATTTTTTCGTTGGGAACAGCGCCGGAATAGCTTCCGTAGCTGGTCGTCGAGTCGCTGATCTGGCAGAAATACCCCCAGAGCGGGACATCATCGCGGCGCAGATCCTGATGGAGCATCGGCACCACGCAGATCGGAAAATCACCGGCAATTCCCCCGCCGATCTGGAAAAATCCGACCGGCGTCTTCTTGCTGGTCGGCGCATACCACTCCGCCAGCGAGATCATGTATTCGATCCCGGTGCGTACGGTATGGACATTTTTCACGTCCCCCTCGATGCAGTGGGCGGAATACATGTTCCCGAGCGTCGAGTCCTCCCAGCCCGGGACAAACATCGGGAGGTTCTTTTCTTTCGCTGCAAGCAGCCAGCTGTTCTTCGGATCGATCTGGAAGCTGGATTGAAGTTCCTTGGAATCGAGAATCCTCCAGAAAAATTCGTGCGGGAAAAGCCTCTCCCCCCGCGCATCAGCGTCCATCCATTCTTTCAGGATGATGTTTTCGATCCGGCGCATCGCCTCCATTTCCGGAATGCACGTGTCGGTGACCCGGTTCATATGGCGGTCGAGAAGCGCCTGCTCATCGGCCGGGGTGAGGTCGCGATAGTTCGGCAGGCGCTCGTAGAAATCATGCGCCACAAGATTGAAAACATCCTCCTCGAGGTTCGCCCCGGTGCAGACGATCCCGTGGACCTTTCCCTGACGGATCATCTCGGCGAGAGAAATCCCCAGTTCGGCCGTGCTCATGGCCCCTGCCAGGGTCATCAGCATGATGCCCCCGTTGTCGAGATGCCTGCTGTAGGCTTCGGCGGCATCCTTCAACGCCGCGGCATTGAAGTGGCGGTAGTGCAGGTCGATGAATTGCGATACGGGTCCGGGCTTCATGATTTTGTCGGTTTTTTCTGGCACCCAGCGGACATGCGCCCCTTCGATCATCCCGTCGGGAGCATGTGCGGGGGATTCACACTAAACAGCCGGAATCCTCGCTGTCCACCCCGAAGAGTTGCGCTTCACTTCGCACGCGATGAGGCAAATTCTCCCGTGCGCTCGAAATCCCGGAAGCGTGCAACAATGGACTGGATGTAAGCCTTGGTGGTCGGAAAATCCATTGCCTCCCGGAGTTCCCCCGATCCAAATCCCCCGCCGAGTCCGGAGTCCTTCTCCCATCGCTTCACCCGCGCACGGCCCGCATTGTATTCGGCCAGGGCGAACGGGACGGGATCATCCTTGTCGGCCCAATGCCTAAGGGCATTGCCCAGATACCAGCTGCCCGCTTCAATGTTGGTCTTCGCATCCAGCAGATCGACCGGCACGAACGTCTCGATCTTTTCCGCGCGCGCCCAGTCGGAGGCGGCTCCCTCGGTGATCTGCATGAGCCCGCGCTCCCCTTTCGAGCCACGCATGTCCGCCTGGAACCGCGACTCCCTCCAGATGATGGCCTTGATCAGGGAGGGGTTGACCCCGTAGCGCTTTCCCGCATCGGCGATCATGTGGTCGTAGCGACGGTATCGCTCGCCGAAAAACAGCATCTGAAGGCGGTAATTTTCATCGTGCCCGGCAACCAGCCAGGCCAGCAGGATCAAAATCAACAATCCGCAACCGGATAAAACCGCCAACTTCATGAGCTCACCCTACACCGGTTCCGGCCGCCGGAACAACCGTTCATGGGAACATTACTGAATTTTTAGATATTTCAGGCATAGGACAGTATTTGTCCTATATGACGATACAGACTGCCCCCGTTATGAACATCAAATCGCTCAGAAAAATGATCTGGAACGCCCGCCGCCCAGCCCGCCCGGTTTACCAGCAACTCGAACTCCACCTGCCGGTCTCGAAGCTCACCCGGACCGACCTGGAGGTTATCGAGGGGCTGCGCCGGTTGAGGGAAGAGCTCTCGCGAGAGTAAGCGCGCTGGCAATCACGGTCACAGAACTCAGGCTCATCGCCACGCCGGCGATCACGGGATTCAAAAGCCATCCCGTGAAGGGATAGAACAAACCGGCAGCGATGGGGATCCCCAGGGAGTTGTAGAGAAACGCCAGAAAAAGATTGCGGTGAATGTTCCGCATCGTGGCACGCCCCAGGCGCACGGCCGCAGGAAGGGCGGTCGGGTGGTTGTTGAGCAAGATCAAACCGGCGGACTCCTTCGCGACATCGGTGCCGGCCCCCATCGCCGCCGACACATCCGCAACGGCAAACGCCGGGGCGTCATTGACCCCGTCACCGGCCATCAGCACAACTTCGCTGCGGGCCTGTGCTTCACGGATGATGTCCGCTTTCCCAAGCGGGGTCAGTCCGGAATGCCATTGCAGAATCCCGGCCTCGGCCGCGACTGATGCCACGGATGGTGAGGCATCGCCGGTGAGCATTAGCACATTGAGCCCGAGCTCCTTCATTTCACTCACAGCAGGCGGCGTCTCCGGACGCAAAACATCCCGGACGAGGATTGTTCCTGCCAGTCGCCCATCTACCGACACATAAATCCCCTCGCCTTCAGGCACAGGCACCCCGCGCGATCCCAGAAAACGCGGCGATCCGGCCAGCACCGCGTGCCCGTCCACGACTCCGCCCACCCCCATGCCCGGCTCGGAAAAAAAATCCGTCGGGGATTCCAACGTGATTCCGGCCCCGACCGCCTCACGCAGAACCGCCCCGGCAAGCGGATGCTCGCTCGCGCGCTCCACGGCACCGGCCATGCGCAGGACCTCCCGCTCGGAAAATCCCGTCTCCGCATGAATACCGACCACCCGTGGACGGCCTTCGGTCAGTGTTCCCGTCTTGTCCAATGCGACTGTTCCCACACGCGACAGGATCTGGAGTGCGGCCGCGTCACGCACGAAAATCCCGTGTTTCGCAGCCACCCCGGCTGCCACGGTGACCGACATGGGAACAGCCAGCCCGATCGCACAGGGACAGGCAATGATCAAAACAGCCACAGCGTTTGCCAGTGCATAGGCCGGGCTGAAATAGGCCCAGACCAGAAAAGTGACCGCGGCGACGAGTAAGACAGCGGGGACGAACCACTCCGCGATCCTGTCGGCAAGGTTTTGAACCGGCAGGCGGCTGCGCTGGGCGCCGGACACGAGTTCAATGACCCGTCCGAGCGTGGTTTCCCGGCCGGCCCGGGAGGTGCGGACAAGAAGGGTTCCCGTGCCATTGATGGTTCCAGCCATCACCCGGAGTCCCGGCTCCTTGAGCACCGGAAGGGGTTCTCCGGTGAGCGAGGCTTCCTCCACATCGCTTCTGCCTTCGATCACATCTCCATCCACCGGAATCTTCTCGCCCGGACGAATTCGCACAATATCACCTGCCGCAAGGGATTCCGCCGCGACATCCTCCTCGACACCTTCGCTCACACGCAGCGCCCGCGGCGGGGCAAGATCGAGCAATCCACGCAATGCGCGGCCCGCCTTGCGGCGTCCGAGTGCCTCCAGAAGCTGACCAGCCAGTGCCAGGGCGATGATCATCGCCGAAGCTTCAAAATACACATCGTGATGATGACCCCCGGAGGCCAGCATCCATGCGCTGAAAAACCACGCGGCACCGGTGCCGAGGGAAATCAACGAAAACATATTGG
Organism: Verrucomicrobiaceae bacterium; assembly: GCA_007280915.1. GTDB lineage: Bacteria > Verrucomicrobiota > Verrucomicrobiia > Chthoniobacterales > Terrimicrobiaceae > QYQL01. The sequence continues at coordinate 11,910 of QYQL01000186.1, forward strand.
CCCGCCGGGCGACAAGCGACCGACAGGCTTTCACATGGAACGGCCAGCCGGCCCACCAGAAAACCGGGATCGAAAGAAGAGCCTGCACCCGGATGGACGTCGGACTCTCCGCCCAGGAACGAAGCGCGCCGGAAGGGAGCCAATGGCTCATGGCCAGCAGGAAAAGTGGTGTGGTGCAGACAGCCGCCACCAGGAATCTGCGGAGCAGATCACTCTCCTCACGGTGATCCTCCGGCGCGGGCCCGACCGGCTCCAGCGGCATGCCGCAGATCGGGCAGTCGCCGGGAACGTCCGCGATCACCTCCGGATGCATCGGACAAACATATTTTCCCCACGCATCCGGCGGCGGGGCATGCTTTTCAGAAGAGTGGCAGCAGGACGACATGGTCACCTCCCGAAAAAAATCACCATATCGCAAATCCCGCACACCGGCAGGGATGCCAGCTTATTCACCCTTTTTGGCGGGAACCCAGAAAATCGACTCCACAGCGGATGTCAGGGTGCAGGATTCCTCATCCGGAAATTGATAGGCCATCCGGCCACCGACATACACCCGGTTCGGCGTGTGCTCGGTCAGATCGAGGTTCAGTCCGCCCATCAAAACCACCTCGCCGGACCGTGCGGATGACTTGCTCGGGATGACCTTGCTGTGGAAGTTTTCGCCGACTTCAAAATTGTATGTGCTGTTCATGGTCTTCACGACCACCTTGTCCCCGGCGTGAAGATCCTCAAGACTAAGCTTTTGAACCGATTGGACAGCCGGCGGCACACTGTGGGGCAACTTGTCCTGAGCGGGAGCAGAGGCCGGGGCGGGGGCGGATGGCGGAGGGGCAACCCTGCGGAACATCGGTAACGGAATTGCCTCGGGAGCGGACGAAAGGACACCGGGTTGTGAAATCGTTTGCATGAAATGTTCTGCTCGGAAATGTAGCGTATATCCCCCTTAGGGGCAATAGGGAAGGTGCTTTGAAGCCACCTGCCATGTAATGCCAGCCACGTTCACCCGAACCCGGGCGCACGTCGAATCCGCATGAGAAGTATCCGGCGTCAAGGCTTGAGCTCCGCCCCCGTGATCGCGTTCGTGATTACAAACTTTTCCTGATGGAACGTCGGATCGGCGCGGAAGGAAAGCCGGCCGGCATATCTCCGTTCGATCTCGACCAAATGGTCCTCGTCCTCCGCGCGCAGGCGGCTCAGCAGGTCGGGGTGAACCGTCACCTTGACCTCATGGACGCTGTCCTGGTTGTTCCTCATCACCGAGTGGAGGGCGCGCTGGAGTTCGACGCTCATGCTCATCGGGCTCTTGATGACTCCTTTGCCATGGCAGTGCGGGCAGGGCACAAGAATCGCGCTGGCCAGGCTCTCGTTGGCGCGCTGGCGGGTCATCTCCATGAGGCCCAGCTGGGAAATCGGCAGCACGTGCGTGCGGGCCTTGTCGCGCTTCAGGCGTTCCTTGACGCGCTGGTAAACCGCCTGCTGATCCTTGCGGCTCTTCATGTCAATGAAGTCGGCGACGATCAATCCGCCGATATTCCGGAGCCTCAACTGCCGGGTGATCTCATCCGCGGCCTCGAGGTTGGTCTGGAGGATGGTTTTTTCCATGTCCCTGGCCCCCTTGTTCCGGCCGGTGTTCACGTCCACGGCAATCATTGCCTCCGTCTCATCGATCACGATATAGCCCCCGCAAGGCAGCCAGACCTGACGGTGAAAGGCCGAATCAATCTGAACCTGAACCCCGAAGCAGTCAAAAATCGGCTGCGCGCCGGTGTAGTGCTGAATGGACTTTTTGGCGCGCTTCGAGACATGCCCGACGAGGTTCTGCATCCGCTCGGCTGCTTTCGCGTCGTCGACAATCACGGCATCCACCTCATCGGTAAGAAAATCGCGCACCGTCCGGTCGATGAGATCAGGCTCCTCGAAAAGACAGGCAGGAGCTTTCTTCTCCTCAACTCCGGACTGGATCGCCGTCCACTGCTCGAGCAGAATGCTCAGATCGCGCACGAAATACCTCGCCCGCTGGCCTGCGCCGACCGTACGCATGATCACTCCCATCCCCTCGGGAACCTCGAGTTCACGCAGGATCTTCCGCAGGCGCTCTCGCTCCTTGGGATCGTCGATTTTCCGAGAAATTCCAAACTGGTCGTTGAACGGCATGAGGACCAGATACCGGCCTGCCAGGCTGATATCGGTAGTGATCCGCGGCCCCTTGTTGCTGATCGGTCCCTTTTTGACCTGGACGAGAATATCGGAACCGACGGGATAGATGTTCGGAACATCCTTGTGCGTGATCCGCGGGCCTTTCTTCTTTTTTCCGCCGTCTCCGCGGCTGACCGTCTCGATGCCGCTGTCCAGGGCGGCGGGAATCGCATCCCAGAACTGGAGGAATGCATTTTTTTCAAAGCCGATGTCCACGAACATCGCCTTGATTCCCGGCTCGATGTTCCGGACTTTTCCCTTGTAGATGCCGCCGACGATATTGCGGTCGGTCTCGCGCTCGATCGTATATTCCTCGAGGCGGTTGTTCTCGAGAAGCGCGACCCGCTTTTCCAGCTTTTCGCAGCTGACAATGAGTTTGATTCCGGTGGATTTTTTGATGCCCAAAATGCGTTTTACTGTTTCAATCATGATAAGGTGTGGGTTGAAGGCGTGCTCCGGCACGCCGGGTAATGGAGTTCATCGGCGGCTGTTGGGAGGAGGTTTCTGCTGACGGCTGCCGTCATCTTTTTTCTCTTTTTTTCCGCCGAGGAAATTGAAGAACTTCTGGAAGGCATTCGACTTCTTCTCCTGGTTCTTGACGCGTCCGCGCTCGTCCGCACCTTCGCGGACATTGGGTTTTGCAGCCGGGCTGTTCTCCTGGCTTGCAGCCGCCGGATCGGTGGCGACATCGGCGGTCTCGCCGTCGTCGCCGACAGTCGTGGCGGCGGGAATGTCCCTGCCGAAATCGATGCTCTCAATAAACCGGAAACTGCCTTTGGCCGGTTCCAAGGCCGCAAGCACGGGAGCCTCCCCGCCTTCATCCATTTTCTTGATGTCCTCAAGAATCTTCGCGGCGATGGGAGCTGGAACCGCTCCGCCGGCCTTGGCCCCCTGAACGAACACGACCACCACATACTTCGGGTCGTTGTAGGGAGCGAAAGAGAGGAACCATGTGTGGTTGTCCTTCACGCCCGAGCGCCAGAACTGGGCCGTGCCGGTCTTGCCTGCCACCTCGTAACCCTTGATCCTGGCTTTCCCGGCCGTGCCACCGCCCTCGTTGACAACCTTCCACATGCCCCGCCGCACTTTTTCGATTTGTTCAGGAGTCAATCCGGCATCGGTGATCAAATTAGCGCGCACCCGTGACGGTTCCTGGGAAACAACCGTCCCATCCTGGGCAACAACCCGGTCGATCAGGCGCGGATAATAAACCGTTCCCAAGTTGGCAACAGCGGCGGCGATCATGGCCATCTGCAGCGGTGAAGCCAGCACATCTCCCTGTCCGATTGCGGTGTTTGCGGTGAGCCCGGAGGACCAGTGGGCGCGGGGATTGATCTGGGCAAGCCATTCCGGACCCGGCAGCACCCCCGGGGCTTCACCGGAGAGGGGGATCCCCGACTTCTGGCCGAGCCCAAGCATATTTCCCGTCGCCACGATCTGGTCGATGCCTGCTGCGTTGCCATACTGATAAAAGAACGCGTTGCAGGAAAACTTGATGGCATCGGAAAGGCTGAGCGTGCCGTGAGAGCCTCCTTTGTCGGCAATCCAACACTTCATGAACTTGTTCCCGTATGTCACTCCTCCCGAGCAGTTGAACGTGCGGTTGCCGACACCCGCCCGGAGACCCGCAAGGGAAATCGGAATCTTGTAGGTGGACCCTGGCGCATACGCGCTGATCGCGCGGTTCAACATGGGATTCGTCTCATCCTTCGTCAGATCCGACCAGTCCATCGCGGCGATGGAGGGAATGAACATGTTCGGGTCATAGGAGGGCACGGATGCCATGGCGAGAATGTCCCCGTTGTTCGGGTTCAAGACAATTGCCGCACCGCGCCCCACAGCACGCAGGGCCTGCTCGGCGATAAACTGGATGCGCGCATCGATCGTAAGGAAAACATTGCTCCCCTGCACCGGTTCCTTGCGGCTGATTTCCCCCTCGATGATTCCTTTCACGTTGCGCTGGAGCGTCCTCACCCCGGGCTCACCCTTCAACGCATCGTTGAGGAAGAGTTCGATCTGCGCTTTCCCCTCCATGTCGGGCTCGTAGAAGTTGAAATCCCGGATGTCGGGGAGCTTGTCGAGGTCGTTCGGCATTCCGACATACCCCAGAATGTGCCCGGCCATCGCACCATACACATACCACCTCACCGGCTTCACGGTCACATTCACCCCGGGCAGGCCGAGATTCTTCTCCGAAAAAACCGCCATCTGCTCGAAGTCGAGATCCTGTCTGTAGCTGTAGGGAACCTCGCGGTTGTTGCGGTAGTGGACCTGGAGGACGTTGGCATTGAAATCCTCAGCAACGCCCAGTTCCTCCAGGCGGGGGATCACTTCTTCGGAAACAATTTTGACGACATCCGCCTCCTTGAGATCCCTCGGCATGTTGTGCACCCGCCCGCGGTATGTCGTCATCGGGACGCTCCCCTTGGAGTCCCTGTAGGCGCGCACCATGTCGGGTAGATAAAAATCCACCTCGAAACTCGCGCGGTTCTCCACCAGCTTGATGCCGTTTCTGTCGAGGATCTCCCCGCGCACGGCCGGAATCCGCACCGAAACCTGCGAGCGGTTGCCAATCCGCGCCGTGTATTCCGCGCCCCGGGCAATCTGGACATACCAGAGCCTGAGCGTGATGCCGCCGAGCGCCAGAAGCATGAGCAGCCCCAGGAAGAAGATACGTGCGGTCGAGGAACGGGTTCGCTTCACGTGTCAGTAACCCCTTTCCAAAATGGAATCCGGCGGGAGCAGGGCGGAAAGCGGCCGAAGCCCCGCATAAAAAACAGGAGCAAGCAGGGCGGCGAGAACGCCCGGAGCCAGCGCACGCCAGAGCAGAGCCTCATCGAACTCGAAGCCCTCGCGGCGCAGGGACAGCATGAGGAACTGCATCAGCAGATATGCGGACGTGCCGGCGGCGGACATCGGAATCAACGGCCACCAGCGCCCCTGTTGCCAGGATGGCCTGAACCCGTTTGCTATGCTCCCGTAAATCACGAAGAACACGATAGAACACCCCAGCGCAATTTCAACCCGTCCCCCCACAACATGCAGATACATCAGGTCGCAGAGAAAACCCGTAAAGAACGCGGCGGCCAGCATGGCGGGAAACGGCAGGGCCATCGCTGCCATGCAAAAAATCATCGGAACAAACACAAACCTCGCCCCGTGCAAAACATTTATCGCGGGCAGCGCCTGCTGGAGCAGCAAGGCAAGAAACACCCCGGCACAGGTCGAGACAAGACCGATCGCCGTCCTCATTTCGCCCCCACCACGACAAACACATCCTCGGTCTGCGTGAGATCCACGGCAGGCTCGACGAGGGCCTGTCCGTCCAGGGGACGCGTTCGAAATTCCTTCACCTTTCCAACCAGGATCCCGGATGGAAACACCCCGCTGCTGACCCCGGCGGAATAAACTTTCTGCCCGGCCTCGATCGCGGCGTTCTTCGTCAAAAAGTTCAACTGGAGCTCTCCGGCGGTGCCGCTCTCCTGAATCCGTTTTCCCGAGAGGATCCCCTGCTCGCGCGTCCCTTCGATCTTGGCGGCAACCCGGCAGGTTTCATCGGTCACCAGCACGACGATCGACTCGTTTTTCGTCACGGTGGTCGTCTTGCCCACAAGCCCGATCTCGGTCAGGACCGGCTGGTCGGTTTCCACTCCGTCCTCAAAACCGCGGTTGATCCTCACCGTGTTCCACCACGTCGAGGCATCCCGGGAAATAATCCGCGCCGGGAGAAGGCGGAACACCGACCGCTCACGGTATTCCAGAGCCGATCGCAGCCGGTTGTTCTCCGACTCGATTTCCCGCAGGAGGTTGTTCGTGGTCAGGAGCTCGCGGTTTTGCTCGTTCAGTTTCCGGTTGTCCGCCTCCAGTTCGTCCAGCGTCTTGAGCCCCTGGCCCATGGAGCCGAGCTGTTCCTGCACGGCCGTGCCGGTGCGGAAAAACGGGGCCAGGACCGAGAGGAATTTCCCCTGCATCGACTGCATCTCCACCGGCGAAAGAACCGACAGGTAAATAGCACCGGCAATAACGGCCAGCAGGAGCGCAATGTTGAGCTTCTTCATGCAGGTTCAGGGCCGGTAAAGCCCCTGCAAGGTTTACGGATGCGGGCGCTCGGAGGAGACCGCCCGCAGGAACTTCAATTCGGACAGGGCGCGCCCGGTGCCTTCGGCAACCGCGCTGAGCGGATCCTCCGCAACGTGCACCGGAAGCCCGGTCTCCTCGGCGAGTAGCTTGTCGAGCCCGCGGAGCAATGCACCTCCTCCCGCGAGCACCAGCCCCCGGTCCACCAGGTCGGCAGAAAGCTCGGGAGGACAGCGCTCGAGAGTGATCCGGACCGAGTCCACAATCGTGGAGAGCGGCTCGAGCAACGCCTCGCGGACTTCCTGAGAAGAGATGGAGATCGTCTTCGGAAGGCCGGCAACAAGATCGCGGCCCTTGACCTCCATCGAAGTCTCCTTCTCCTGCTTGTAGGCCGACCCGATTTTGATTTTGATCTCCTCCGCCGTGCGCTCGCCGATCATGAGGTTGTAGGCGCGCTTCATGTAATTCGTGATCGCCTCGTCCAACTCATCGCCGGCAACACGGACGCTGCGGCTGAAGACGATTCCGGAAAGCGAAATGAGGGCGACCTCGGTGGTGCCTCCGCCGATGTCGATGATCATGTTGCCCGCAGCATCCTGCACCGGCAACCCCACGCCGATGGCGGCGGCCATCGGTTCTTCGATCAGATAAACCTCGCGCGCTCCGGCATGTGTCGCGGAATCCTTCACCGCGCGCTTCTCGACCTCGGTGATTCCGCTCGGCACGGCGATCACCACGCGCGGACGAACCATCCGGCGGCGGTTGTGAACCTTGCTGATGAAGTGCCGCAGCATCGCCTCTGTGATTTCAAAATCGGCGATCACGCCGTCCTTGAGCGGACGGATGGCCACAATATTTCCCGGCGTGCGGCCGAGCATCCGCTTCGCCTCGTCACCGACCGCGAGGACGCGGTTGGTTCCCTGTTGAACGGCAACGACCGAGGGTTCGCGCAGCACGATCCCGTGATCCTTGACATAAACGAGTGTGTTTGCGGTTCCCAGGTCAATGCCGATGTCGTTGGAAAAAAAGCCCAGAAGATTGTCGAACATTATGTGAATGATTTGAGTAAATTGTTGATATCAAAGGCAACACCACCTCCTCCCGTCACCAAGCGGAGGCTTACGCTGCCGAAACCCCTAGAATCGTTTTCCAAGGCTCATGCGTCAAGGCTATCCTTGAAAAATGGCGGCTTTTTCCGCCGGGGCGCACCGGGGCGGGATCAAACCGCCGCTGCAATGGCATCCCCCATCTCCCGGGTGCCAACCAGCTTCGTCTCGGGAGTATGGATGTCGGCTGTCCGCAGGCCCGAGGCGATCACCTTGCGCACGGCGGATTCCACGGCCGCCGCCGCCTCATCGAGCCCGCAGGAAAACCGGAGCAACATGGCCGCGGAAAGGATCTGGGCGATCGGGTTGGCGATGCCTTTTCCCGCAATGTCGGGGGCGGTTCCCCCGCTCGGCTCATACATGCCGAACCGGGTCGCGCCGCCGGATGTCGATTCCCCCAGACTCGCACTCGGCAGCATGCCCAGCGAACCCGCGATCATCGCCATCTCGTCGCTCAATATGTCGCCGAAAAGATTTTCCGCCAGCACGACATCGAACGCCTTCGGGTTTTTGATCAGCTGCATCGCGGCGTTGTCGACATAGAGGTGGTTGAGCGCGACATCCGGATATTCCCGGCCGGTCTCGTTCACCACCCGGCGCCAGAGCACCCCGTTCTGAAGCACGTTCGCCTTGTCGATCGACGTCACCCGCCCGCTGCGCTTCCGCGCGGATTCAAAAGCGACTTTCGCGATCCGCCGGATCTCGCTCTCCCAGTAAACCATCGTGTCCACCGCGAATTCCTCGCCGCCTTCCTTCTTTAAATATTTCGGCTCGCCGAAGTAGAGCCCGCCGGTCAGTTCCCGCACACACAGCACATCAAATCCACCCTCGACCGAACGGGGGTGCAGCGGAGAGGCATGGGTGAGTTCCGGAAGGCAAACCGCCGGGCGCAGGTTGGCAAAAAGCCCGAAGTGCTTCCTCAGCGGCAGAAGCGCTGCGCGTTCGGGTTGTTCGGCAGGCGGCAGTGACTCCCACTTCGGACCTCCCACGGACCCAAACAGGATCGCATCCGCCTTCTCGCAGGCCTCCAGCGTCGCAACCGGCAGCGCCCGCCCGGCCCCATCAATCGCCGCCCCGCCGACCAACTGGTGGTCGTAATCAATGGATATCGAGAATTTTTTTGAAACGGCCCCCAGCACCTTCAAGGCCTCTGCCATCACCTCCGGCCCGATGCCATCACCCGCCAAAACCGCCACGCGAAACGTCTTGCTCATAAATCAAAGAGTATCGTCCAGCGCAGCGAGGAGTTCGGCGATCGTCTCATGGGTTTCGTCGCCCATATTGGAGATGCGGAACGTCTTTCCCTTGATCTTTCCGTAGCCGCCGTCGATGACAAAGCGGTGTTTCTCGCGGAGATTTTTGATCCACGCGGCGACATCCACCTCGCGGTTGTTTTTCACGCAGGTGAGCGAGACCGACCGGTAGCCTTCGGGCGCGAAAAAATCGAATCCACGGGCCTTGACCCAGTCATGAACCTGGGCGTTCAGCGCGGCATGCCGTGCGTGGCGGGCTTCGACTCCCTCGGTGAAAATGTCGTCGAGTTTGGATGCAAGAGCGTTGATGAGCGGAATGACCGGTGTGCTGGGCGTCATGTCCTGCTCCTGGTTCTTGGCAAACTCGACAAAGTCGAAGTAATACCCGCGGTCAGGGACGGTCGCCGCCCGCTGCATCGCGCGCTCGGAAACCGAGAACAGGGCGAGTCCCGGGGGCATGGCCAGCGCCTTCTGGCTCCCGGTAAGGAGCACGTCGATCCCGAGTTCGTCCATCGGAATCGCCTCTGTGGAGAACGATGAGACGCTGTCCACGATGAACATGACATCAGGAAAATCCCGAAGGACGGCGGCGATTTCGCGGAGCGGGTTGCGCACGCCGCAGGACGTCTCGTTGTGAATGAGCGTGAACGAATCGTATTCGCCCGTGGAGAGCGCTTCGCGGACGAGATCCGGCAGGACGGCCGAACCCCACGGCACCTGAAGGGCGCCGGCTTCCTTGCCGCAGCGCTGGCTGACGTCGAACCACTTGTCGGAAAATGCGCCGCACATCGCGTTGAGCACCTTTTTCTTTGTCAGGTTGCGGATCGAGCCCTCCATGACTCCCCACGCGGACGAGGTGGAGAGAAAAACCGGACGCTTCGTTCCGAACAACTCCTGCAGGCGGGGCTGGATTCCGGCATAAAGCTTTTTGAATTCGCCGCCGCGGTGGCCGATCATCGGCGCGCACATCGCGCGGAAGGTTTTTTCTGAAACTTCGATCGGGCCCGGAATGAACAACTTGATATGTGAGGACATGGTGAGACGCAGAGGCTACGACGGGAACACCTCCAGATCGAAGAAAAAAATGTGCGGCCGGAAAATCCGGGATTTCCCTACGCCCTCCCGGATGGCAGTCTCGGCACCATGAAACAAAAAGATCTTCTGAAAATCCTTGATGTCCCCTCGCCTTCCGGATGGGAAAAGGCCGGGCAGAAACAATGGATCGAACTGACTGAGCGGGTCTCGGATCGCGTCGAGACGGATGCCTACGGGAATGCCTGGGCGGTTCTCAAGGGAACAAACAAGGACGCTCCACGCGTCATGCTCGAGGCCCATGCGGATGAAATCGGCTTCATCGTCCGCCACGTTGATGAAAAAGGATTCCTCTCGATCGGCCCGATCGGTGGATCGGACCGCACGCTGGCCCCGGCCCGCCGGATCTCGATTTTCGGATCCGATGGCATTGTCCATGGCCTCATCGGGAACACCGCGATCCATCTTCGCGACACCTCGAAAGACAAGACGCCGGAATGGAAGGACCTCTTCGTGGACATCGGCGCTGGGTCGGCAAAGGAAGTTGCCAAACGGGGGATCCGCGTCGGAAATCCCGCGATTTTTGAATCGTCCGCCACGGAATTTCACGGCGACCACATCGTCGGCCGCGCGCTCGACAACCGGATCGGCGGATTTGCCATAACCCTCGCTCTGCAGGAACTCTCAAAAAAACGTCCGGCGGCCACGGCCTACGCGGTCAACTGTGTGCAGGAGGAAATCGGAAGCCAGGGCGCCCGCATGGCAGCCCACCGCATCGATCCCGCTGTCGCACTCGTCTTCGATGTCACCCACGCGACCGACACCCCCGGCATTGCCGTGAAGGAACACGGGCTCGTCGAACTCGGCAAGGGGCCTGCAATTTCCCATGGCGCGGCCAATCACACGCTGGTCGTCGAACGCCTCATCTCCGTCGCGGAGAAGCACAAAATCCCCCTCCAGCACGAGGCCGTCTCGAGGTCCACTCACACCGATGCGGACGTCATCTACACCGCCCGCAACGGCATCCCCTGCGCTCTGATTTCCATCCCCCTGCGCTACATGCACTCGCCGGTCGAAATGGCCGCATACCACGACATCGAGTCGGCAGCCCGGCTCGCCGCCGCATTCGTGAAAAGCCTTTCCGAAAAAGACACCTTCCGGATCCACGGTTGAGCGACTGCGTTTCCGTCAGGGGCAGCGGGAATTCTTGCCGCCCGGTCCCCGACATGATTCCCTGAGGATCGCGCATGAGCGAGGTATATTCAGCGGACGACCTGATCGGAGGCGGGGAGATTTTTTCGCGCCTCGAACCCCCCGCACGTCTGGGGGTGTTCGGGGATCCGGTGGAACATTCAAAATCTCCTCTATTTCAGAATGCGGCCCTCAAAGCCGCGGGAGTCAAAGCGCAATATGTAAAAATCCATGTTCCGCGGGAGAAAGCATCTGCGGCATTCCGCGCGCTTCCCGACGCCGGATTCATCGGAACGAATGTCACTCTCCCGCTCAAAGCAGAGGCGCTGGCGTCGGTCGATGAGGCGGACGAATATGCGAGGCGCTCGGGAAGCGTAAACACCCTTGCCGTCCAGGGAGAAAAATTGCTCGGGTTCAACACCGACGGCCCGGGGCTCATGCGGGCGATCCGCGAGGAGTTTTTTGTGGACCTGCGCGATCTGCGCGTGGTGCTGCTGGGAGCGGGCGGCGGCGCAGGTCGGGCAATCGCCGTGCAGTGCGCCATGGAATCCTGCGAGCGGCTGGTACTTGTGAACCGCACGCTCGACAAGGCCAGGGCACTGGCCGCAGAACTGGCACCCTCCTTCCGCAGCGACCGCCTGGTTGGCCCGATCGAGCGGCTCCAGGTGATCGGCTTCGAGGAGGACGCCCTGCGCGAACAGCTCGCCCACGCGGATCTGGTGATCAACGCGACATCGGTCGGGATGCAGAGAACCGATGCGCCACTGATCCCCCCTTCGCTTTTCACTCCGAATCTGATGGTTTATGACACGGTGTATGCGGCCGGGCGGTCCCGTCTTCTCGAAGACGCCGCGGCGGCGGGAGCCCGTTGCGCGAGCGGCCTCAGCATGCTCTTGCATCAGGGCGCGCTTTCCTTTGAAATCTGGTTCAACCGGCCTGCGCCGCTTGAGGTCATGCGTAAGGCGCTTCTGGAAAACTCATGATTATCTCGATCGCCAGCACCCAGTTCGTTTTCCTCGCCCTCGGGATGCTTGCCTTGAACGTGCTGCTGAAGGCTGGAGGCTATGCGTCCAACGTGGCCGGATCATTTCCCCCGCTGGCTCTGACGCTCGCCCACCAGGGACTGTGGCTGTTCTGCGTGCCGCTCGTCTGGATCGCATTCGCCACGGCCTGCGTGCGCTGGAACAATGCTCTTCTGAATGAAAAGACAGCGCGGGTGACGGGCGTGGCGGCGGCCGCCGCTATCTTTCTCATCTACGTTTACGCGGGCGCTCTGTTTTTTTGATGCCAAGCGCCGGACGGCTCGGCGAGCCATCCCTACCGGCGAGCTTTTTCGGGCAGTCTATTTTTGAACTCCGGCCGGTAGAACCAGTCGGACCAATAGCTCCAGCCGGCCTTGGTCATTTCGACGGGGGATTCGATCCAGCCACCCTTGCCATCCGGACGGCACACGCGGTAGGAATCCACCCACATGGCGGATGTGCTTTGCGGCACGTAGAGGAAAAGATACGGCTGATCGTGGTAAATGATCTCCTGCATCCGACCCGCCATGGAGATGATGTTGTCGCGGTTGTATTCCTGCCGGATCGATTCCAGAAGCCGGTCCACTTCCGGGCTTTTGTAACCGACGACATTGAGTTGCTCGGGATTGGTCTGCGAGGAATGCCAGATCTGGAACTGGTCGTATTCATTGCCAAGCGACCAGCCGAGAACGATCGCGTCGAAGTCGCCCTTGTTGACGTGGTTCTTCAAAAAGACGGCCCATTCGTAGAGCTCGACCCTCACCTCGATGCCGATCGCCTTGAATCCGTCCTGGACGAGTGCAGCGATGTCCCGCCGGATTTCGTTTCCGTTGTTTGTCATCAGCGTGAATGAAAAACGCTGCCCATCTTTCATCCGGATTCCATCCGGCCCCGGCACCCACCCAGCCTCGTCCAGCAGGGCTTTGGCCTTTGCGGGATCGTAGTTGAAGGGGGTGACGTTGGGATTGAAGAACCACATCTGCGGCGTGAAAATCCCGGTGCTCTGGATGCCGTGGCCATAGAGGATGTATTTGACCATGGCCGGAATATCGACCGCATGGGCAAGCGCCTGCCGGACTCGCAGATCCTGAAACAGCGGACGCTTGAGATTCCACCCGATGTAAGTGTAGGAGCTGGACGGCGAGGAAAAGACCGTGAACCTCCGGTCCTTCTCGAAAGCCGCCACCGCCCACGGTTCGGCACTCCAGAAATCCACCTGCCGGGTCTCAAAAGCCAGCCGCAACGAAAGCTGGTCGGGGAGCGAGCGGAAGACGATCCCATCAAGCCAGGGTCCGGGAGCTGCGAAATAATCCGGATTCCTTACCACGCGGATAAACTCGTTGGTCTTCCATTCTCCGAATTTGAACGGCCCCGTGCCGACCGGGCTACGGTTGAAGTTTTTTGTCCACCATTCCTGCGGTTTTCCCTCGAGGAGGTGGGCCGGGAGGATCGAGATCATCCAGCTCGTCAGGGCAGGCGAATAGGGCTTCCGGTAGGTGACCCGGACGGTGTGGAGCCCGGTGGCCTCGATACTCTGAATCAGGTCGAAGTCGGGTTTGCGGGGCGAGGCGGTGGCATCGTCCATGATCGCATGGTAGGTGAAAACCACGTCGCGCGAGGTGAATGGCTGCCCGTCATGCCAACGAACACGATTGCGCAGGTTGAAGACAACAAGCGGTTCCGCCAGAAATGGCACCGGCCCGGTTTCGAGAATTTCACCGCCGCCGTTTGACGGAAGCCAGGCCTCCAGGAGGGCTTTTACGTCAGGAGCAGCCGTGAGCTCAAAGGCTCCGCCGGATTCCACCCAGGTCCGCACGACCCGTGCAGCGGGATGATCCTTTCCGAAGGCCTCCATGATCGCACGGGCGTTTTCCTTCACCTGCACGCGCAGGGTGACAAGTGGCTGGAGACCGTCCTGCGGCAGGCGTTCAAAGATCTTCTCCGACGTGGCCATCCCGGGCTCAGTAAAGGAAAGCAGGAGGAAATTTCCCTCGATCCGCGCGGCTTCCAGCTTCCACCCCTCCCACTCGGGCTTCCATGATTCCACCAGCTTCAGCGCCGCCGCCGAGGATGCGGAATTCTGGAAGACGATCGTGGTCGTCTGGCTGAGCATCCAGGATTTTGCAAGGTCGCCGACGATTTCCAGATTCTCGTCATACTTGAGAAGCCCGTTGAAAATTGTCGAGAATACCTGCGAGGCCGCGCTGTCGGCTTGCTGGATCGGATTCAACGAGGACGGCTCGCCGAGGACGCCGAGTGACATCTCGTTTTTCTTTCCGGTCGCGAGAAATGCAGAGTTGAGAAAGCTGGCGGCGATCAGGGCCAGAATAACAACCGGAAGACCGTAGATGAAAAGTCGGGCAACGCGCATGGAGTCTTAAGGATTAAGACTTAAGTATGCAGTGTGCCAGAAGATCCTCCACCGCAGTTCAATCAAGGGAGACTGGTGATGTTCAGTCCGTCTCGAACTGGCTCATGAGCCGGAGGAGGCGGCTGCGGTCCTCGATCTGGGCGGCATCCACGGTTTTCAGACGCTCCAGGCTGAACGCCTCGACGTTGAAGCTGGCGAGGACGCTTCCAAAAACGACCGCCCGCCGCAGCGCGCCGAAGTCGACCGGACCGGAATCGCTCTCCCGTGCAAGCACTCCCGCGAGGCCGCCTGCGAACGAGTCCCCGGCTCCTGTCGGATCGTGGATCTCCTCGAGCGGAAAGGCCGGACAGCTGAAAAACTCCCCATCGGACCCGAAGAGCAGGCAGCCATGCTCGCCCTTCTTGATGGCCACATATTTCGGACCGAGAGCTTGGATTGCCCTGGCCGCTTTGACCAAGTTGGTCTCGCCGGTAAACTGCCGGGCCTCGCCGTCGTTGAGGATGAGCATATCCACGCGGCCGAGAAGCCGGGTGAGCGAGTCCTTCGCAATGTTGATCCAGAGGTCCATCGTATCGGCGATGACGAACCGCGGCTTGCCGACCTGATCGAGCACATGGTGCTGGAGATCGGGCGCGATGTTCGCGAGAAGCACGATCGGGGTGGACTTGTAATTCGCAGGCAGTGCCGGGGTGAAGTGCTCAAAGACATTGAGCTCCACCGAGCGGGTCTCCCGGGTGTTCATGTCCAGCATGTATTCGCCCGACCAGCGGAATGTTTTTCCGGCAACGATTTGAAGCCCCTCAAGGTCGATCCGACGGCTCCGCAGGAGCTCGATGTGCTCCTTCGGAAAATCCTCGCCGACGATGCCTACCAGATTCACAGGGCTGAAAAACGAGGCCGCCACCGCGCCGTAGGATGCGGAGCCGCCAAGAAGGTTGGGATGCTCCGCCGCCGGAGTCTTGATGTCATCCAGCGCGATCGAACCGACAATGAGGACGGACATGGCGGTCAGATCGTCTTGCAGAACTCTTCGATGCGGTCGAGCCCGGTCTTGATGATATCGAGACTGGTCGCATAGCTGAGGCGGACGGTGCGGTCGTCGCCGAAGGCGATGCCCGGAACGAGCGCGACGTTCGCCTTGCTGAGCAGGCGGTCGGAGAAGTTCTGGGATTTGAGCCCGAACGAGCTGACGTTCGCAAGGACGTAGAAGGCGCCGAGGGGCTTCACCGCCGTGATGCCGGAGATGCTGCTCAGCCGCTCGAACATGTATTGCCGGCGGATGTCGAATTCCTCGCGCATGTCGGTGACGCACTGCTGGTCGCCGGTGATGGCCGCGAGCGCACCGTATTGGGCGAACGAGCAGGGGTTAGATGTCATGTGGCTCTGCATCGAGTCAATCGCCTTCGCGATCGGCTCGGGAGCCGCCAAGTAGCCTAGCCGCCATCCGGTCATGGCATAGGCTTTGCTGAAGCCGTTGACCGTGATCGTCAGGTCGTAGGCTTCGGGAGTGAGCGAGGCGATGCTGACATGCTCGGCACCATCATAGGTCAGCTTCTCGTAGATTTCGTCGGAAAGGATGTAGATGTCTTCCTCGGCGGCAACCTCGGAGATCGCGCGGAGTTCGTCACGCGTGTAGACCGAACCGGTCGGATTTCCGGGCGAGTTGATGATGACCATCTTCGTGCACGGGGTCATCGCATTTTCAAATTCCTCGGCGGTCATCTTCCAGCCGTTCTCCTCTTTCGTGTTCACGATCACCGGCACCCCGCCGGCGATGCGGACCATTTCCGGATAGCTGAGCCAGAAGGGAGCCGGAATGATGACCTCGTCACCGGGGTTTAGGACGGCGGCGATAGCATTGAAGCACGACTGCTTGGCACCGTTGCTGACGATGACCTGGCCCGGCTTGTATTCGAGCTTGTTGTCGGCCGACAGCTTCTTCGAGATGGCTTGGCGGAGTTCCGGGATGCCGGAGCTGGGCGTGTATTTGGTCAGTCCTTTTTGAAGCGCCTCAATGGCCGCAGCCTTGATGTGCTCGGGAGTGTCCATGTCGGGCTCGCCCGCGCCGAATCCGCAGACATCAACGCCTTCGGCCTTCAGGGCCTTGGCTTTGCTGTCGATGGCAAGAGTGAGCGACGGGGTGAGTTCAGTGAGGCGTGACGCGATTTCCATAGATTTTGAGGTGTTGTAATTAGACGGAGAGACCGCAGGCTTCAAGCAAGGGTTTCAGATTGTTTTCAGCGGCACGGATGACCGGCATCTCACGGCGCACGTTCTCCGGAGAGCCCGGCGCATGGGAGGCGTTGATCATGATTGTTCGGCCAAAAGTTTTAAGCGAAATGATCCCCCCGGTCCGCGACTTGCGCGGCGAGCAGGGAGTGATGAGAATGCAGGTGAGTTCGTCAGCCATGAAGAATCACCCGACCGCCCGCGCGATCTGCCACTCGTTGAGCAGGATGTGCTGCTGGCCGGGATAAGACGGGAGGAGAAAAAACACGAACGGCTTGTCGCCCGGCTGCCATCCGACAATCTGGCGGCCATTGTCGGACAGCGTATAATAGGTTGACGGCGAGGCCGGCGAAACGGTCTTTCTGGGAGTCTTCGAAGATTTCGCCGGTGCGGCGGGCGCGATTGTCTCTGACTTCCAGCGATCCGCCGGTGCGTTCAGCGCCAGAATGGATGACATCTCCGCTAGGGAGAATCCCGTCTTGGGTCCCCGTTCCCGGATCACGGCAAGATACCTCGCCACGTCGCCAAAAAATCCGACGACGATATCATCCCCCGCCTGCGGATACGCGTAGGCTTTTTCGCCCTGGGCGGTCATTCCAAGAAGCCCTCTCGCCATCACGGGACGACCAAGAAGGGCGTCCACGGAGGACTTGGTGGAACCCAGCAGCGCAGGCGCAGCGGATGGAGGGCCATCGGCCGACGGTTGTTCAGTAGGACGCCTGGGCACCTTTCAGGTTTTTCTTTTTGATCCACGGCATGAGCGAGCGGAGGCGTGTGCCGGTCTTCTCGATCGGGTGCTGCTCGCCCTTTTTGAGGAGCGAGTCGTAGCGCTTGTAGCCGGTCTGGAACTCGCTGACCCAATCCTTGGCAAACTTGCCCGACTGGATGTCTTTGAGAGCGGCCTTCATGCGCTTCTTCACCGAGCCGTCAATGATTTTTGGACCGACAGTGACATCGCCCCACTTGGCGGTTTCGCTGATCGAGAAGCGCATCCCGGCGATGCCGGATTCGTTCATGAGGTCAACGATGAGCTTGAGCTCATGCAGGCACTCGAAGTAGGCCATCTCGGGCGAGTATCCCGCCTCGACAAGGGTTTCAAACCCGGCCTGGACCAACGCAGAGCAACCGCCGCAAAGAACGGTCTGCTCCCCGAAGAGATCGGTTTCGGTCTCTTCCTTGAAGGTCGTCTCGATCACTCCCCCGCGGGTTCCACCAACGCCCTTCGCCCAGGCGAGAGCCACCTTTTTGGCGTCCTTGCCGGGATTTTGATAAACAGCGATGAGGGCCGGAACGCCTTTTCCTTCGGTGAACTGGCGGCGCACGATGTGGCCGGGACCTTTCGGGGCGACCATGATCACGTTCACGTTCTTCGGCGGAACGATCGTCTTGAAATGGATGCTGAACCCGTGGCTGAAAAGAAGGGTCTTTCCGGCGGCGAGGTTGGGAGCGATGTCCTTTTTGTAAACGGACGGCTGCTTGGTATCCGGGATTGCAACCATGATCACGTCGGCCCGGCGGACAGCCTCTGCGGTGTCATACACTTCGAAGCCGTGCTTTTTGGCGACCTCGCGGCTCTTGGATTTCGGGTAGAGGCCGATGATGACTTTTGCGCCGCTTTCCTTGAGGTTCAGAGCGTGGGCGTGTCCTTGGGATCCGAATCCCAGAACCGCGAGGGTTTTGCCCTTGAGCACTTTGAGGTCGGCATCTTTGTCAGTATAGATCTTGGCTGGCATGTTTTTGTTGGTTGTGGTTGAAAATCGTCAATCGCTGGAACGGGAAAGCGCGACCTTGCCTGTGCGCGTGAGGTCACTGACCCCGAACGTCTCCATGAGGGCGAGGAATTTTGTGATCTTGCCCTCGGTGCCGGTGATCTCGATGGCGAGGTTGTCCGGCTGCACGTCGATGATCTTGGCCCGGAAAATATCACAGATCTGCATGACCTCGGCCCGGGTCTTCGAATTCGCCTTCACGCGGAGCAAAACGAGCTCGCGGTCCACGTATTCCTCGTCGCGGAAATCCTGCACGTCGATCACATCCACCAGTTTCTCCAACTGCTTGGTGACCTGCTCGAGGACCTTGTCGTCACCGCGGACAACGATCGTCATCCGGGAAGCCGAGGAGTCCAGAGTCGGGCCGACGTTCAGCGTGTCGATGTTGAACCCGCGGCCGCTGAACATGCCGGCCACACGTGTCAGCACGCCGAATTTGTTTTCAACAAGGATCGAGATGGTGTGTCGCATGAATGGAAAGAACCGTCCACATTGCCTTGGTGGAGTTTCGGAGTCAAATGTTTCCTGCCCGTTCCATGCTTTGCGCCGATCGCGGGCGATTCATCAGGATCACCGATTTTGCGCTTGCTTCGCTCCGGGCAGAGCGTAAGGAAGCGTGTAGCTGAATGACTTCTCACCCCGTGCTGCGGATGGTTTCCTCCGCATGTCCGGCCCGGCTCTGAACCGTTTTTTCCATGCCTTCTCCAGAAGACCAATCCGACATTTCCCCTCTCGCTTTAAATGATTTGCAGCGGCTGCCGCTCGATGAACTCCTCGCCCGGGCGGGCGCTGTGGGCGTCAGAGTGCGCCCCGACAGCACCCGCCACCATCTGGTTCTCGACCAGGCCCGGCATCAGTTGAGCCGCGGCGGCCGACTCACCGGACAGGGACTCCTGGAACGCAATGGAGACGCGGGGGTCATCCGCTGGACGGCATTCGATTTGAAACCCGGCCCGGAAGACGTCTTTGTTCCGCCGTCGCTGATGAGAAACACCGGCCTGCAAGCCGGTTTGATGCTGGATTTTTCCATCCGCCTTCCCCGCGATCGCGAGCGGGGCCTCGTTGTGGACCAGCTGATTTCGGTGGAGGGAATTCCGCTCAGCGAATGGAAAATCCCAACGGAATTTGAAAAGTTGACCCCGCTCTTTCCGAACCGGCGCATTCTTCTCGAGACCCCGGTGGATCCCGAAGTGGCTGCGCGGGCGGTTGACCTCGTGTCCCCGCTGGGAATGGGGCAGCGCGGCCTGATCGCAGCCCCGCCGCGTGCGGGAAAAACCATCATGCTCCAGACGCTGGCGCGCTCGATCCGGACCAACCATCCGGATGCCGCACTGATCATGCTTCTGGTGGACGAGCGACCCGAAGAGGTGACGGATATGCGGCGGGCGCTGGATTGTGAGATCTACGCTTCGACTTTCGACGAACCGGTCACGCGGCACGTCCAGATCTGTGAGGCGGTTTCCGACCGCTCCCAGCGCTTGGTCGAGCTCGGACGCGATGTGATCATCCTCCTGGACTCGATCACCCGCATGGCGCGCGCCTACAACAACCTCCAGCCGAGAAAAGGCCGCACCATGAGCGGAGGCGTGGACGCGAAGGCGCTCGCCAAGCCGCGGAAGTTCTTCGGGTCCGCCAGAAATGTCGAGGAGGGAGGAAGCCTCACGATTCTGGGAACCGCGCTGATCGAGACTTACAGCAGGATGGACGACCTGATTTTCGAGGAGTTCAAGGGAACGGGAAACATGGAGCTCCACCTGGACAAGTCAATTGCGGAACTGCGGATCTTCCCGGCCATCCACATCGTGAAATCCGGCACGCGCCGCGAGGAACTTCTTTTTCATCCGGAGGAATACGAGCGCGTCGTGCAGCTTCGCAGGCAGCTCTCCGAGCTTCCCTCAGCCGAGGCGATGGAGATCCTGTCCTCAAACCTGCAGCACACCCGCTCGAATGCCGAGCTTCTCCTGACCGGGCTTCGGGGGATTTGAGCAATATGTCCCGCCCTCTTGTTCTTCTCCTTGCGGGATTATGCGCGCTCGCGATCTGGGGGGCTTTTCAACTCGACGCCCCGGTGCGCGCGGCTGTGGTGGCATCCCAGGGAAAGGGGTGGAAAAAATCCACGGATTCCCGGTTCCATGCGGCTGTCCGGAAATTCGGCGACTGGCCACCGCTCATGGGCGCGTGCCTTGTGGGACTTCTTGTGGCCCGTCTCATGAAAAGCCGGCGCTGGATGCGGCTTGTTGCGGCAGCGATGATTGCCTCGACTCTTGCGGGAATGATCGCGAATACCTCCCGCCTCACGACCGGACGCACCCGCCCGAAGGAAAGCCCCGGAATCGAGCAGGGATTCTACGGCCCCTGGCATGACGGAAAATTGCTGATCGGCCAGGCGGCTTACAATTCGTTTCCATCCGGCCACACCGCAACGGCTTTCGGGCTGGCTGCTGTGCTGGTATTTGCCTGCCCGCTGCTGGGCATCCCGGCTCTCGCGGGCGCAGGACTTGTCTCCTGGTCAAGCATCGCAATGGGCGCGCACCACCCGTCGGATATCGTCGTCTCGATCGTTCTTTCCCTTGTCGTCGGATGGTTTGTCTGGAGGTGGATGAAGGGGCCGGGAGGAGATTGGATCGAGAAGGGCCTCGGCAAAAACGTCGAACAACAACCGCTGTAAAATCCGCTCTTGTTGTCTCAGGAGGCAGCGGCACCCGCTCGTGCATAGTAAGCCGCGCCGATCAGCGCAGCCTGGTCGTTGAGGATGACCATCACCGGGGTTCCTTCCAGAAGGGAGGACAGCCTGCCCTTGTCATTGAAGGCATGGAGAAATGCGACGCTCTGAATATGAGAGAGCATCTTGGAAGGAATCCCCC
>QYQL01000150.1 GCA_007280915.1 Verrucomicrobiaceae bacterium
CCGCCGTTTTATCCGAGCCCATCCGGCGACTATTCCGCCGGGCGGCGTTTCCCGCAATCCAGATCTTGTGACGTTTTTGTAACAGGTTCCGGGAAATCCATTTGTCATTTTCCGTCGCAGTCCCGATGATGCGCGATCCATGCGCGTCCTGCTGATCTATTCAAACCGGAGCAGGATCATCGAGCCTGTGCCGCCCATCGGGCTGAGCTATGTTGCCACCGCGACGCGGTCCGCGGGCCACGCGGTCCGGTTTCTCGATCTGATGGTGAGCCGGAATCCCGGCCGGGACCTGGATGAGGCCCTCTCGGATTTTTGCCCGGAGGTCGTCGGAATCTCCGTGCGGAATATTGACAGCGTGATTGCCCAGGACCCCTCATGGCAGCTCGGCGAGGCTGCGGACTTGATCGCCCGCATCCGCAGGACGGGGAACCGGATTGTCGTTTTGGGTGGACCGGCAATTTCCGTGCTCAAATCCCGCGCGCTGGAGATCCTCGACGCCGACTTTGCCGTCATCGGCGAGGGAGAGTCAGCGTTTCCCGGGCTCCTTCGGGCGATTGGTGACGGCGCCCGTTTCTCCTGCATCCCTGGTTTAAGCTACAGAGAGGGCGGGAGAATTCTGACAAACCCTCCGGAGCTTCAGAAAGAATTCGGTCCGTCGGGAATGGAAAACTGGACCCGGTGGAGGGAATATGACCGGTCCGGAGGGCCTTTTGCGATCCATACCAAGCGAGGCTGCGCGCTTCACTGTCTCTACTGCAACTATCCGTCGATGGAAGGGCGCGCGTATCGGTGTCGCGACGCAGGCGATGTCGTGGACGAGATCGAGCGTGTGCAAAAGGCAGTCAACCCGCGGACTTTCGAGTTTACCGACACGACATTCAACCTGCCGACCGCCCATGCTGCTGCCATCTGCGAGGAAATTATCCGCCGCAATCTGAAGGTGAAGCTTTCCGCGGTTGGTATGAATCCGCTCGGGGTGACGGAGGAAATGCTTCGCCTGATGAAGCGGGCCGGCTTTGTTTCGATGGTTGTCTCCGCCGATGCCGGCAACGAGGCCATGCTCCGGAATCTTCACAAGGGATTCACTCTCGATGATGTCCAGCGTGCGGCCGGGCTGATCCGGGCATCGGGCATCCGCAGCACCTGGTTTTTCCTGCTGGGCGGGCCCGGGGAAACCGAGGGGACCGTCCGCGAAACCCTGGCATTCGCCGAGGAACATCTCAACTACAGCAGATGCCTGACCATCGCGATGACAGGGATCCGGATTCTGCCGGGAACACCGCTTGCCGAATCTTTGCAGGAAAGCGGATCGATTCCGCCGGATGCCGATCTCTCCGCTCCAGCGTTTTACTTTGCTCCCGGGCTCAGCGAGCGGCGGGTGCTTGATCTCATCAGCGAGAGCATCCGCAGGTGTCCGACCATCGTCCATGGAGGGGAGCAGGGCGGATCGGCAGCCGAGCGCCTGTTCTACCTGGCCATCCAGATGACGGGAGCAGCACCTCCCTACATGCGGTTCCTTCCGCACTTTCTGAGTCTTCCATTCGTGTCGGGCATGCGTGCCTCGAGGGCTGGAGGCGCCGCCGGCTCCCTGCCGGTCGTCTATCTGGTTTCGTGAGGAGTCACTTTTCTCTCCGCCTCCTACAAGCCGTTTGAGAGGGTTTTGACGCGGAGAAGGCGTTTGTGAGCGGTGATGTAAAGAGTGTCCTTTTCCGGACCGCCCCATCCGCAGTTCGCCGCGGCGCTTCCGGTCAGAATGGTGCCGAGATGTTTTCCCTGCGGGCTGATGACAAGGACGCCTCCTGGTCCGGTGGCCCAGAGATTGCCGGACAAATCCACCTTGAGCCCGTCACAGACGCCGGGACGTTTCGGAAGCGATGCGGTCGAGAAAATGACGCGGCCGCCGGAAATTTTTCCATCCGGATGGATGTCATAGGTCATGATGCGGGTGTCCGAGGGGTCGCTCACCGCCACGTAGAGAGTTTTTTCGTCCGGGCTGAGCGCGATGCCGTTCGGGAATTTCAGATCGCGGATCAGAAGGTCGAGTTGCCCGTCCGCATGGAGTCGGAACACTCCGTGAAAAGGCAGTTCAGGTTCGATTCCTTTTCCGAGGCCGTAAGGTGGATCGGTGAAATAGATGTCTCCGGAGTGTGCAATCGCGAGGTCGTTCGGGCTGTTGAAGCGCTTCCCCTCGAAGCGATCGGTGAGCTTCGTAAGGCCGCCGTCTTTTTCGATGCGGGCCACGCTGCGATCCCCGTGACGGCACAGGATCAGTCGGCCATCCCGGTCGAGCGCGAGCCCGTTGGAGCCCTGTCCGCAGAGGGCATCGGACCCGCTTGGCTTCAAAAATATTTCCGCGTGATCCGAGCCTTCGGCCCAGGAGAAAATCGTATCTGCGGGAACATCGGAAAACAGGATTCTGTTGTCTTTCCAAACCGGCCCCTCCGACCAAAGAAAACCATTCGCTAGGATCTCAACCTCCGTGCCCGGGGCGATGAGCCGGTCGAGAGAAGGATCCATGCGCTCGATTGATGGAACCGGCTGCTCCGGTGTCGCTCCGGCGACGGCGAGGAGGCAAATCAGCAAAGGGTTCACGGTGATTTTCTGCGGAACTTTCGCAGGACGATGCGCGCCGCCTCGCCGGTCTCCTCCACCCCCAGCAGGAAGCACGTTCCCAGATAGGAGAGCGAAGCTGCGAGGATCGTTGCGAACAGGCCGACGGCGCGCTGCCAGAAATGCTGCTCAGGAAAAAGATGTGGGAGGTAAAGCATCCCAGCCCAGCACACCAGACCCAGCGGAACCGCCGCTGCGGCACAGCGCCCGAGTGAAAGTAGGAATTTTACGCTGTCGAGCCTTCCCGCCGGGCCGAGCATTAGAAGATAAAGCGCGGTGAAATTCAAAATCGCGCAGATCGTGGTTGAGAGCGCGAGTCCGCGGTGGCCAAGGCCGAGGTGGAACAGGAACCAGGAGTTGAGGGCGATGTTGAGGGCGACGGACCCGAAGCTCACCAGCATCGGCGTCCATTTCCGGTTGATCGCATAGAATGCGGGCGAGAGGACCTTGATGCAGGAATACGCGACGAGGCCCATCGCGTAGAATTGAAGGGCGATTCCGGTTTGCAGGGTGTCGTTGGCGTGGAATTTTCCATGCTCGTAGATCAGGCCGATGATCGGGCCGGCAAGGAACCACAGCCCGACCGCAGCCGGAAGGGTCAGGAAGACCGCGAGCCGCATCGCCGTGCCGAGCGTCGGGCCGAACCGGCTGGTGTCGGAATCCACCGCGATCCGTGACACGACGGGAAGAGTGATCGTGGCAACCGCCACGCCGAACACGCCGATCGGAAGCTGCATGAGGCGGAATGCGCTGTTGAGCCACGTCACGGCGTCGGCGCCGACATGTGCGGCGAATCCCGTGTTGATCAGCACGTTGACCTGCACCGCGCTAGCCGCAATCACCGACGGGACCATCAGCACAAGGATCCGCCGGATCCCGGGGTCTCTCCAACGGAAGTCGGGCAGGAACGCGAACCCGGCCCGGCGCAGGCTCGGAAACTGGGTGACCAACTGGAGGAATCCGCCGAGAAGGGTTCCCAGAGCCAGCCCGACAAGGGCCTTCTGCCCGAATCCGTGATCAATGAGCCATCCGAAGTATGCCCCGCCCGCGATGGAGCCGATGTTGAAAAAGCTCGAGGCCATCGCGGGGGCGGTGAAAATATTCCGGGAGTTCAGCATCCCCATCACGAGCGCGGCCAGCGAAACGAGGAGGATGAACGGATACATGATCTGCGTGAGCAGGATCGTGAATGCCATCTCGTCCGGCGCGAAGCCCGCGGCAAGCAGGCTGACAAGCTGTCTGGAAAAGACGATTCCCAGAAGGCTGACGAGGCTCATGAACACGGCGACGAGCGTCATCATCTTCGAGGCCAGCACCCATGCGGATTTCTCCCCCTCCTTCTCGATGCGCTGGGAAAAGACGGTGACGAAAGCGGTCGAGAGGGCGCCCTCGGCAAAGAGATCGCGCAGGAGATTCGGAATCCGGAATGCGATGATGAACAGCCCCATCGACGCCGTGCCGAAAAGCGAGTTGAAGAGGACCTCGCGCACGAGACCCAGCAGGCGGCTGAACATCACTGCAGCGGCGATCACCCCGCTGGCCCGCGTGTTGAGTTTTTTTCCGTCGCTCATCTTGCCGCCGCCTTTTTCAGGCGCTCCATGATGGCCCGTCCGAGGCCGGATTCCGGAACCGGCTCGGCAATGATCAGATCCAGCCCGGCCGCATCAAGTCTCCGCATCGCTCCGTAAAGATTCGCTGCCGCCTCGCGGAGGTCATGCGATTTCGAGAGATATTCGACGCGGGCGAATCCCTCCCCGGCAGCTTGCCAGGAAAGGAGACCTGTTTTCGGGGAGGGCACCGGATTCCCGATCATCAGTGGCGTTCGTGGAGCGTAATGGCTGGCCAGTCCGCCCGGAGCGGAAATCCCTGCGACCTGTCCGCGCACGGCTCCAAATGCAGCCAGTTCCTCTGCCGTCACGGGGCCATTGCGAAGGATGTGCAATTCCGAATCCCGGACGAGGACGATCGTGGATTCGATCCCGTGCTCGCACGGACCGCCGTCAATCACGAGCGGGATCCTCCCGCCGAGTTCCGCGACGACGTCGCCGGCCGAAGTCGGGCTGATCCGCCCGAATCGGTTCGCGCTCGGCGCGGCGACCGGCTTGCCATACGCCTGCAGCACTGCGGAGAAGATCGGATGCGAACTCATCCTCACCGCGACCGTGTCCTGTCCTGCTGTCACGAGGTCCGGCACGATATCGAGGCGGGGAAGAACGAGCGTCAGCGGGCCCGGCCAGAATTTTTCCGCAAGCCGGAACGCCGTCGGGGAAACAACCGCGACCCGTTCGAGCCATTCCCTTGAGGGAAGATGGACGATCAGCGGATCGCTCAGCGGGCGGTCCTTGGCCTCGAAGATCCTGGCGCAGGCGGCGGGATCGAGTGCCGCCGCGCCGAGTCCATAAACGGTCTCCGTTGGGAGAGCCACCACCTCACCGGCAGCAAGAAGTGCAGCGGCGGAGGCGATGCCCTCTGCCGGGCTGGTGACGAGGGTCTCCACGGGCCTAGAGTCCGCTTGGAAAATGGTCCGCTCGGGCTTCAATCGGACAGGCCGCAGTCCATGCGGATCTTCATGACGACTCCGGTCATCAGGGCAGGTGGTTTCATTTGTTACGAAATTGTTTCCGAAGAACTTTTGACTCACCTCGTGCTCCATCCTCCACTGGCGGCACGGGGTGTTGTTCTGCTCCGCAGCAATATCAGACCGTCCATGCCGAAAGGAACAGTAAAGTGGTTCAACGACAAGAAGGGGTTCGGGTTCATCATTCACCCGGAGTCCGGCGAGGATGTTTTCGTGCATTTCAGTGTGATCGAGGGTGGCGGATACCGTTCGTTGAAGGACGGCGACGAGGTGGATTTCGACTTGGAGAGGAATCAAAAAGGCTCGCGTGCCACCCGTGTCGTGCGAAAATGACAGGGTGCTTCCAAACATCGTTCTGATCGGCTTCATGGGTTGCGGCAAATCGTCCGTCGGCCGCCGGCTTGCCGCGCTGACCGGCCACCGGTTCGTGGACACGGACGAGTTGGTTGCCCAGAGCGAGGGGTGCAGCATTCCTGAAATTTTCGCCCGCGGGGGCGAGGAGGCATTCCGCGATATCGAGGAGAAAGTTCTCGCCGATCTCGTCGGGGTGGCGGGGATCATTCTGGCGACCGGTGGCGGGGCGATTCTTCGGGAGGCGAACCGCGAGGCCATGAAAAAAATCGGGACCGTCGCGTGGCTTGATGCTGACCCGGATTCACTTTTCGAGCGCGCCACCCGGAGCAACCGCCGCCCGCTGCTCCAGACCGAAAACCCGCAGAAGACATTTGATGATCTGCTCGCGTTGCGCAGGCCGATTTACGAGGCGGCTGCGGACTTCCGGTTCGACTCGACCGGCCTCGACCACGACGAGGTGGCCCGGAACATCCTGGACCAGACGATGCGCCTCCGGGCAAGGTTTTGAACCCCCGGCGTTCATTTTTCCAACGATGAAAAGGAAAATCTGGTGGCTGGTGGTGGTCATCGTCGTTGCTCTCTTGTGGCTTCTTCGTCCGTTGCCTCCAGTCCAACCGACCCCGTCGGGCAGCAGTCCTCCGGATGAGAGTCATTTTCCAATCCACCCCGAAGCAGAGACACAGGAACTGAGCCACGGCCACAAAACAGAAGACGTTTTTGTCCTGCTGCACGGGATCACCAACACACCCGTCCAGTTTCGTTCTTTCGCCGACATTCTCTTTGCGCGCGGTGCGAACGTAGTGGTTCCCCGCATGTCGTTTCACGGACATGAGGACCGGCTGACCGATGCCAAATCCGGTTTCACCGCGCAACTGATGCTGGATGAGGCGAACCGTGCCATCGACAGGGCCAAGCTCCTGGGCCGGCGGGTGAAGGTCATGGGGCTCTCGGTCAACGGGGTGACGGGCGCATGGATCGCGCAGAACCGGGCGGATGTGGACACCGTCGTCGTTATGGCTCCGTTCTTTGCGGTGAAGGGCATGCCGGATTGGACGATTGCTCCCGTCGCCAGATTGTTTGCCCGCCTCCCGAATATTTTTGTCTGGTGGGATTTCCGGCAGCGCGAAAACCTCGGGCCAGACTCGCTCGCCTACCCGAGGTTTTCCACCCGCGCGATGGCGGGCGTGATGCACTTCGGGCTCGATGTTTTCCGTGAGGCGGCATCCGTGCCTCCCGAAGCGCGTCGAATTGTGGTGGTGACTTCCGCAATGGATCAGGCGGTGAGCAACGATCGGATCGGTGAGCTTGTCACGTTCTGGCGGCGGTCGGCACCCGGGCGGGTGGAATCCTACGAATTTCCGGCCGACAAAAACGTGCCGCACGACTGGATGTATCCTGGACAGCCGGACCAGCAGGTGGAGACGGTTTATCCGATTCTTCTCAACCTGCTGGATCACCCAGTTGAACCTGCTGTTTCTGCGCCAGCCGGAATCGCCCGGTAAAAGGGCTGGGCAGGTTGGAAATCATACAGCAAAACTTCAGAGCACCATGTTGCCAATGCGTTCGTCCTGCCATCTGAGGCGCCTGCTTCGCTACCACATGATCCGGTTTTTCCGGATCCAGGGCTCGAACGAGAAGGCGGCACGCGGGTTTGCGGTCGGCCTGACGTGCAACTTTTTTCCCACGTTCGGTCTGGGCGGCTTTCTTTCCGGCTTCCTCGCCAAGCTGGCCGGCGGCAACATGGTGACCGGGTTTTTCGGGGGATGCCTGCTCGCCTTTTTCTGGCCGGTGCTGTTTTACCTCAACATCCGGGTGGGGAGTCTGTTCGTCCGATCCCCTATTCTTGTGGACGAACTTTGCGATGTCACTCCGCAGGTGGTGAGCGCGCTCGTCTGGGGAAAGACGTTTGCGATCGGCGCCATCGTAAACTGCCTCTTCACAAGCGTCACCGCCTATTTCCTGTTTCTCCTCGCCTATGAACGCATCCGCCCGTTTGTTCTGATCCGGCTTCGGCGGGACGCCCGGAGCCTCCAAAGGAAAACATCTCACTCGGACACCTCCCCGGAGGTGCCCTTGGGCGGATTACACTAGAGATTTGTCAAAAATCAAGGACCCCTTCTGCGGCTCCTCTGCCTGTTCGCTTAAGTGTCATGGGCATTCTTGCCGATGCGATTTTATAGAACACGGACAGGATGCCCGCGTCACATTTTTCTGCAAAGTGAACGGTATTGGGCTAATCGATTACACAATCCGAGGCGATGATTCTACCGGAGGAGTCGACGGTTACTTTGAGATTGAGTTTTTGTTGGCGCTGCAGCGGGGTCTTCGAGGCACTGGACGGAACGATGACCGGAAGCGGGGAGCGCTCGCCCTTCGGAGTGATGGCGACGAGGTAGCTTTTGCGGTTCTTGGATTCCAGAATGATGTTGTCGAGGATCCCGCTCAGCCGGTAGCAGGAATTGCTCCACATCGGATCTCCTTGGCGGTATTCCGCGACAGGAAATTCGGGCAGATTACGTAAGGAGTTGCTGCGGTTCGCGACGCTGAAGGCGAAACCGCCTGCTCCGGCAAAGAGGAGCAGTGCAACAAAAGCCAACGCAATCTTTGTTACGAATTTCGGGTGGTTTCTCATGGGCGCACTACTTTAAGGGGATTCGACGACCTGCCCACCGAGATCCTTGATTTTGCTTTTTACGTCCGGGTTGCCCGATGTCAGTGAAAGCGCTTCAAGATACCAAGCCAGAGCGAGAGGCGTCTGGCCCTGGATCTCAAATTTTTTACCCTTCGTATAGGCGGAAATGAAATCCGTGCAGTCCGATGTCAGCGCGCCCTTTTTTTCCTGGAGTCGCAGGTCTTTGTCGAGCGGGGCAGGAGCATTTTCTAACGCAAGCCAAGCTTCGGGGTAAGCCTTCATTTTCTCGAAAGACTCGCTTCGCTCCAGGGAGGTTCGGACAGTTTTTTCTTTATCCAGAAGATCGAGAAACGCCTTTTTCAGGGATCCGTTTCCGGCGGCTGAAGCCAGGGGCATATAGTCGGCCATCTTTGCGTAGGCGGTTGCGTAGTCCTGGCGCTCGATGATCCCTGCCAGTTCGTCTTTGAGCTTCACACTGGTGGTCGCGGAAGCCTGCATGTTCTTGATCGCAGTCTCGACATCGGGATCCTGGGGGGCGCGACGCTGTGCGAATTCGAGAAGCAACTGGGCCGACCGGGTGTCCCCGAGGCGCCCCGCAATTTCCGCCTGACCGACCCAGAAGAGCGCTTTCTTGCGGTTTTCCTCGGCGAAGGCTTTGAGATCCTGTGTGCCGATATCCGAACAGGAGGTTGAAAGGTTGTCCGTGAGTTTCAGGATTTCGGGGTAGTTTTTCGTGTTGACCGCCTCGGAAAGCTGGCGGACCGACTGGTAATAATCCCGAATTTTCTGTCGGCCTTGGATCGAAACCGTGTGGAGTTCGGGCTGGTATCTTGCGGTCATCACCATTTTTTCGGCGAGGCTCTCGGCAGCGCTGATCTGTTTGCTGGCCAGCATGTTTTCCAGCGCCTCCCGGTCTTTTTTGGCGTCGCGGATCCGATTCAGGAAAAAGCTTTCCAGGCCGGTGATCGTGCTGATGGCAGACAGTTCCTGGGCTAAAATCGGATCGGAATTTCCAAAGGCATTCGTGCCTTTGGCAGGGAAATCAAATTCTTTTTCCTTGGAATTCTGGTTTTCAGGACGCGCCTTCTTTCCGATGGACATGTCGCCGCCGCCGAAAACAGTCCTGTAGAAACCGCACGCAATGAGCGCATGGAGATAGCGCTGTTGGATGCCAAGCTGCAAAATGAACTGCTGGAATTCCAGCTTCCGGAGCGGGATGGTCGCGATTCCTATCCGGGTCTTCTTTTCGGATTCGATTTCCGCGACTTGGTTTTTCACCTCGTCGATCTGTTCTTTGATGTGATCCCGATCGGCGTCGGTGCCTCCTTCCTCGCCGGTCAGCGTATTCACCTTGTAGGTCATTTTGTAGTTCCACTCCAGCCTCTTCCGCTCTTTGAGAAGGGCCTGAATGGCGGAATCGAGTTGGGAGATCCTTCTCGCGTCGTCCCTGGCCCCCCCCTCTTTCGCACCCCATTGATTCAGGATTGTTTGGGAAAGGCCCTCGTCCTCTTCATAGCTGGCGACCTTGTGCAAAAGATCGGCGGCCATTCTGGGATTGACCGTATCGAGAGCCGTCCCAGAATTGTAGGGGCTCTCGGGAGACAGCTTGTTGAGCACGGAGGAAAGTTGCGTGTAATAGGCCTTGGCGCGCTCGACCTCCGAGGCCCCGGCGTTCAGGAAGGTCCTGAGTTCCGAAGGCACGCTCGGAGGCACCACGGAGAGCAGCGACGCCTCGGCCAGTTTTTTTTGAAGTTTCGCAACCGCCTCGTTGAAATCGGCATCGTCCACCGAGAGTTTGCCAACCTCTTTTGCGATCCGCAGCTTCTCCATTTCAACGGGCTCGAAGGAATTTGTCACCACGGTCTGCGAAACCGAGGGGGCCACCTGTCCGGCGGGAAGAGAGACAACAGGCACAGCGGGGGAGGGAGAAGGGACGGCAGGCGCGTCAGCGGAAAATAAGCGGCCCAACGGGAATGTGCAAACCAACACCACATGCCATGCCGAAAAACGATAAATCCAAGGCCGCCTCATCGCCCAGAATTAAACATCCATCGGGCGACCCTGATCAACTCTATTATCCATGGCCGGCCAATATATTTCCGGCTGATTTTCACGGCCTCCCGGGACCGCGTGCCCTCGTGCCGTCGGGACTGAGGCTGAAAAAATGCGGTCTGTTTGCGATGTTGGCTTGCCAGATCGCCGGCACGCTAGCAAACCTTGACGCCTTATGAGCAGACTAGAAGGCGAAGGCAACAGGAGGGTCCTTGCTTGTTGACATTGCAACTTTACTGACAAGATTTTTGTGTCCGATCGGTTTGCTGCTGCGGAGCAATACTGGCTCACTCGGCTGCGTCCAGACTCGGGGTTAGTCAAGAATGGCGATAACTTAAGTGAAACGGTATGGGCGTTCAGGCCATGTTTTCATGGAAGCTCATCGTCGGCACGCCGATGCCACGTCCCAAAGGCCGCTCAAGCTGGTGTCATTCGGATCGGGCGGTAGCAGGATTGCGCGCTGCGAGTCCGAGCGCCAGTAGAGAGGTCCCGTTGAAGAGCATATTGATGCCGAAGAACAGGCCCAGCACCCAGCCGCTGTCCGAGGGCCAGCGGTTGTAAACCATCACGCCCAATACGATCGCCGCAATGGCGTTCACCATTGTCCATACCCAGCCGGGATTTGAGCGGAGCTTCAGGGAGGCAAATGCCAGAAAAATTCCCTCGACGATCAGGTAAATCGCAAAAACCAGCGTGATCATCAGGACACTCGTGACCAGGCAGGCCAAAAGCGCGATGCCGGCGACGATGCGGATCACGCCGGACAGCGCCTCAAGCCAGCGGTGTGTCCGGTTTTTTCCAAATATGGCCACCACGAGCGAGATCACGCCGGTGACCAGCGCGAAGATCCCCAGAAACTGAGCGATCACGAGGGAAAAAAGCAGGGGTGATCCGATGGCGATGAATCCGGCGAGAATGGAAAGAATTCCGCCAAAAATAAGCCAGCCGCGGCTGGAATGAAGATCAGGAGAGGGAGAGGTCATGGGCAAGGATTCTCCATCGCTTCCGGCAATTAACAACCCCAAACATTCGCCGCCTCCGGAATCGGATGCCAACCACAAGCCTGCCGGAGAGGATGTTTTTGCGGCGGAGCAAACCCTGCCGTCGCGAAAAAAAGCTCGGTTTCTTCCTCCGCCTCTGTAATTCACAATCTTCAGCGGGCGCTCACGCCCTCCGCCTCAACAATCACCATTACACCATGAGATTCCAATTCCTCATTCCCGCCGCATTCATTTTGACCGCCTGTCAGACCGCTCCCAAAACCACCGACTGGGATGTTCCGCTGACATTGAAAACCGCCGGGCCGGCTTATGCGGAGTATGTCATCGAGCGGGCCGACACGAACAAGGACGGGACGGTGACGGTTGTCGAGTGGGTGAATGCCGGCGGCACAAAGCGCAGCTTTGCGGTGGTTGACCAGAACAAGGACGGCGTCGTCACGCGCACGGAGCTGGTGAAGATCGGATCGAACGCCAGGTTTTTTGACATGACCCGCCGCTATGCGGATTTCAACAAGGACAACAAACTGACCCCGCGCGAATTTCGCTCGCCGTCCGGAGTCCGGGTTCTGCGGATCGAATTTTAAAATTCGGTTCCTCCGGTCCCGGCAACAAAAAAACATCCATGAAGTTCCCCATACTCCCAATCCCCGTGCGATGTGTTCCGATCGCCCTGATCCTTCTCGCGGCCGGCTGCCGGCCAAAGGCCTCCGCGCCGGTCGAGGTGGTCCGGCCCGTCAGGACCATGGTTGTCTCGGTGGGAGGAGACTCTGCTGTGCGGACATTTCCAGGAAAAGTCGAGGCGTCGAAGCAGGTTGAGCTGACATTTCAAGTGCCGGGGCTGCTTGTCAGCCTGCCGGTTCGCGAGGGGCAGAAGGTTGCGCAGAACGACGTGATCGCACAGCTCCGGCAGGAGGATTTCCAGGCGCGGCTCGCGACGTTGCAGGGCCAACTCGACCGCGCCCGCGCCGATCTCCAGGCAGCGCTGGCGGGTGTCCGTCCGGAGGAAAGGCAGCGGCTTGAGGCGCAGGTCCGATCCGCCGAGGCCTCGCTGGTCAACGCCCGCTCGGAATTCGGCCGCGCGACACAGTTGTTGAATTCCCGGACGATCTCGCGTGTGGAATTCGAGCGCACGGAAACCACCTACCGTGTGGCCCAGGAGAATCTTGAAGCCGCGCGCCAGACGCTCGAGCAGAGCGCCGTTGGCCGCGACGAGGATATCCAAGCGCGCGCGGCGGAGGTTCGCGGGCTTGAGGGCCGCGTGGTCGAGGCCAACCTTCAACTCAGCGATTCCACATTGCGCGCACCCTACGACGGCGTGATTGCTCAGCGGTTTGTCGAGCAGGGGCAGAACGTCCGCGCCAAGCAACCGGTCGTCAAATTTCAGGACGTCGAGGAAATCGAAATTTCTGTCGATGTACCGGAGAGTGTCATGGCGGCGGACCTCGGCTCGGCGGATATCCTGCAGTTGGCGGCCGAATTCAGCTCGGCTCCCGGACGCCGTTTTCCCGTCCATATCAAAGAGATCGCGCAGCGGGCCGACCCGGTGACCCAGACGTTCGCGGTCCGGGTCGCAATGAAAGTTCCGGAAGGCTTGAATCTGCTGCCCGGCATGACTGCGAGCGTTACGATGACCTATCGGCGGGCGGACATTCTTGGCGGCAGCATCCTCGTGCCTGTCTCCGCGATTTTTGAGGCGGTTCCCGGACAGTCAGCTGTCTGGATTCTCGGCCCGGATCAGGCGGTCTCGAGGCGACAGGTGAAAACCGGCGGAGCAACGGGCGGACGGATCGAAATTGTGGATGGGCTGCAGCCGGGCGACCGCATCGCTGTCGCCGGCGTAAATGTTCTGCGCGAGGGGATGAAGGTTCGCGACCTCGGTGACGCCCTCGGGAACATCCGGCCATGAACCCCGGCGAATTCTCGGTCAAGAACAACCGCATGGTCCTCGTGGCCATGGTGATGGCCATCGTCGGTGGCGTTGTTGCGTATTTGAATATCGGGCGTCTGGAAGATCCGGAGTTCACCATCAAGCAGGCGCTCGTCATCACCCCTTATCCCGGGGCCAGCGCCGAGGAGGTAGCGCAGGAAGTCACGAACCCCATCGAGATCGCCTGCCAGCAGTTGGGGCAGCTCGACCGCGTCGAGTCGGAGTCCTCGCGCGGCCGGTCGGTGGTCACCGTGACGATCAAGGACCAGTATGACAAACACCGCATCCCGCAGGTCTGGGATGAACTTCGGCGCAAGATCGCGGACGTTCAGGCGCAACTGCCGCCCGCCGTGCGGGGCCAGTCGATGGTGGTCGATGATTTCGGCGATGTGTATGGCATCTTCCTCGCGGTGACCGGCGAGGGGTTCTCGTTCCCCGAACAACGCCGATACGTCGAGTTTTTGCGGCGCGAACTCCTCCAGGTGCCTGGAGTCAAGAGCATCGCGCTTTTTGGCGAGCAGCGGGAGGTCGTCTTCCTCGAAATCTCGCGGCAGCGGCTCGCGCAGCTCGGCCTCAACGAGGAGGTGATCTACGGCAAACTTCAGGAGCGGAACATCGCCGCAGACGGCGGGCGCATCCGGGTCGGCGACCAGCACATTGTCCTCGACCCGACAGGTGCCTTCGCATCGGCGGATGAGATGCTCGACCTCGTGATCGGCTCCGACCAATCGGGCCGCCAGCTTCGGCTCCGGGACATTGCGACGATCGAGCGGGGCGACCAGGACCCGCCCCGCCGGATTCTCCGCTACGACGGCAAGCCGGCGATCGGTCTCGGCATCTCCAGCGTGCCGGGTGGCAACGTTGTGAAGATGGGCGAAGCCATCCGGAAAAAGCTCGCCGAGCTGAAGTCGAACCAGCCGGTTGGCATGGAGATCGGCGAGATCAATTTCCAGCCCGAGGCGGTCTCGCAGGCGACCAGCGAGTTCATGTTCAACCTCGGCAAGGCGGTCTTCATCGTCTTCGTGGTGCTGATTTTTGCCATGGGCCGCAAGACCGGTTTCATCATCGGGCTCGTCCTCTTCCTCACGATCATGGCGACGTTCCTCGTCATGTATCTGAAGGGCGACCTGCTCATGGAGAGGATCTCGCTCGGCGCGCTCATCATCGCGCTCTGCATGCTCACGGACAACGCGATCATCGTCATCGAGGGGATCAAGGTCGGGATCGAGGCGGGCCGGAACAAACTCGAGGTCGTCCGCGAGGTGGTCGCGGAAAATCAATGGCCGCTCTTCGGCGCGACGGCCATCGGCGTCATTGCGTTTGCCGCGATCGGTCTGTCGGAGGATTCCACCGGCGAATACACGAACTCGCTCTTCTGGGTCATCCTGATCGCGCTGAGCCTGAGCTGGGTGTCGTCGGTCACCGTGACCCCACTGCTGAGCTACATGATGTTCAAGCCCCTCGACGGCGGCGGAAAGCCCGGAGACAGCGACCCTTACCAGGCCATGCCGTTCCGGGTTTACCGGAAGCTTCTCGTTCTCGCACTCCGCTTCCGCTGGACGGTGGTCATCGTGTGCATCGTCGCCTTCGTCGCATCGATCTTCGGATTCCGCAAAGTCGATCAAAGCTTTTTCCCGCCCGCGACGCGTCCTCAGTTCATGGTGGATGTCCATCTTCCGGCCGGAACACATATCCGCGAGACGGAGGCCGTTGCCGGCGAGATCCAGCGCTTCATCCAGACGCAGACCGGTGTCACGCATGTCACGTCATTCATCGGCGGCGGCGGGCTCCGGTTCCTGCTCGTCTATTCCCCGGAAAACGAGAACCGCGCGTATGTGCAGTTTCTGGTGGATGTCGATGATCCGGGAAAGATCCGCGGGCTCGTGGACAACATTCAGAAACGGCTGGACGAGAACTATCCCGCCGCCAACGCGATCGCCAAAAAATTCCTGCTGGGCCCGGGTGCCGGCGGCCGCATTCAGGTGCGCTTCAGCGGCCCGGATTCCGCGGTCCTGCGCCAACTCGGCGATCAGGCGATGAAGGTCCTTCAGGACGATGGCAATGCCTTGTGCATCCGCAGCGACTGGAGCGAGCGGGTGCAGGTGATCCGCCCGGAACTCTTGGAGTCCCAGGCGCGCCGCAATGGCATCACACGCGTTGACGTGGCCCGTGCTCTGGAGAGCAGCTTCGAAGGCCGTGCTGTCGGCTTCTACCGCGAGCCGGGCCATGCGAGCGCCGGCACGTTTCCGCAGGAGACGCGGCTGCTGCCGATCGTCGCGCGTCCGCCGCTTTCCGAACGCGGAGACGTCGGCGCGATCGACAGCTTGCAGATCTGGAGCCCGGTCGCCGGACGGATGATCCCCTTGAGCCAGGTCACCGCCCATTCCAAAGTCGTGTGGGAGGACCCGCTCGTGGCCCGCCGGGATCGTTTTCCGACCCTCACCATCCATGCCGACCCGCGGACCGGCCTGCCGAGCCAGCTCCGTGACCGGGTGAAGGATAAAATCGAGCAGATCAAAATTCCGCCGAGCTATTCCCTTGCATGGGGCGGCGAGTATGAGGATTCCACCCGGGCGCGCGCCGCGCTGGCCGAGCCGCTGCCCTACGTTCTGGCGATCATGGTTTTCATCGTCGTGTGCCTGTTCAACTCGATCCGGACCACGGTCCTGATCTGGCTGATTATCCCGCTCTTCATCATCGCCGTCACCGCGGGCCTTCTGCTCACGCGCATGCCCTTCGGCTTCATGGCCACGCTCGGCGTGCTCGCCCTGGGAGGTGAACTGATCAAGAACCAGATCGTCGTTCTCAGCAAAATTCTGACATTGATCGGCAAGGGAATGCCTCCCTATCAGGCGATCCTCGACGGCGGCACCAGCAAGATGCGCCCGGTCTGCATGGTCGTGCTGACAACCGTCCTCGGGATGATCCCGCTGCTCACCGATCCGTTCTTCGGGTCGATGGCTGTGTGCATCATGTTCGGGCTGTCATTCGCAGCCGTCCTCTCCCTGATCGTGACCCCAGTGCTCTACGCGATGTTCTTCGGGATCAGGGAAACTCCCGACTCCTCGCGGTAAGAAGCCGTCAACTCCTCTGTATCATTGACAATTAATATTTTTCGCGGAGGGGATGCGGGGTGGCATTCTATTTCTGCAAGGTCTTCCGATACACAATTTCGATGATCTGCATGTGTTCGTTGAACTGGCGGTAGTCTACTCATCTGCGGCTGCTCACCTGATTTTTTCAAACGGGTTGCGCACCACCACCTCTTTCGCCCTGGGGGATACATCAACGGCAACTCCCGTTGCGGGGTCCTTCAGAGTAATAATGTTGTCAGCGACGAGAGATGAGGCGGTTTTGTCTCCGAATCGTATTCCCGTTTCACCTCCGGATGAAAAATTATAAGTGATGGTGTTTCCAGTGATCAGGATATTCCGCCCCGCCACAACATCGATGCCGACAAACGCACCATTCATTTTCTCATCATTCATCTGAAGCGCATTGCCGGTAATGGAAATATCCTTCGCCAAGGGCCCATCGATCTTGATGATGGCAGGATTTTCCTCAGCCGTGCGGAAGACTCCGTATTTTTCCCCGCGTAGAACGAACAGGTTTCCGGAGATCGACGAACTGCGTGCGTTCGTGATCCAGAGGGGATGCACACTCGATTCCGCATGACACTGCGAGACGTCAAACATCGGCTGGCCGCCCTTCTCACAGTGAAAGACATAGCCGCAGGCATTCTTTACAAAAAAACATTTTGAGATGAGCGTCCCCTCGGTCTCATCTTCCACCAGTATGCCGTAGACGCTTTGCTGTCCGTGGCAGTTTTCGATCTGAAACGCCGTTGAGTTGCCCGACACTTTGATGTGATGTGATGTCGTGGCCTTCGGATCTCCATTTCCGCGGAAATAGCAGCTTGCGATCTGCCCCAGATGCCCTCCCCGCACATCGATGGAAATGTCCCAATACTGTCCTGCTGCAACCGGCTCGAAATTGCAGTGATGCACGTTCAGCGACGGCGTCAGCCTTTCGCTCTGCGGCTCCAGCAACAAAGCTGTTCCGGCGTTCGGGGTGCCGGCTTCGAACTGGATGTCGCTTATTTCCCATGATGCCAGTTGCCCCTTGACGTCACTCCACGCGCGCGTGTCAGAAAAATGGAGTCCTCCCTTCGCGACCCATCGCAGTCGCGTTGCAAAGGCTCCGGCACCGCGAATCGTCAGGGATTTGTCCCGGACCAGAACCGGCCTGCTCAGGATCATCGTGCCCTCCGGCAGGATGAGCACCCCTCCGTCAGGGAGCGCGTCGATCGTCCGCTGAAGGAGTTCCGTTTGATCAGTCACTCCATCCATAGCGGAAACCGGGAGGGTCGTCCCAAAGACAGCGGTGGTCAGGCAGAACAAACACACCGACAAGCTGATGAGCATGACAGTCGGAAAATGGGTCAGACAAAAGGGGGCAGTCCTTGCATCTTGACATTTTGAGGAAATAGGCGCTGCGTTTTCCATGCTAAGGAAAGAGGGAGTGGAGTATGCCGAGGCGGTTTTGTGGGTTTCGAAGCGGCGGCTGAGGCAAGGAATTGCGGGAGTGCGTCCGGTGAGGCACCGAGCATGCAGCACCTGAGATTAATGGATTTTCCGCTGTGGTAAAGCCGCGAAGCAACAGTGGTTTTTTCAAAACGCGCCCGGCATCCCACCGCTGTTGCCAGGTCTTCTGATCCCATGGGAAAGGCGAAAATCTTTGATTGCGCGCAAAAAGATATCGCCGTCTGAAAATGGATGCGCTACGCGGGAGGAGGTGAATTTCTGGAGATCGATAAGAGGGTGTTGCCGGGGGCTGCAGGTTGCGGTCTTTTGTCTGGCGATTGTGCCTGCCGCGCGCGGGGTGGCGACCGATGGCGGGACGATGCGCCCTGTGGCCGACATGTTCCAGCCGCTTTCGCGTCCGGCGGAGATGATCCACGAGTCGGCGCTTCTCGTGCTGGCGATCACGGCGGGGATTTTTGTCGTTGTCACGGCGATGCTGATTTTTGTGGTGTGGAAGTTCCGGCGCAAGGGTGACGAGGATGATTTGAAAGAACCCCCGCAGATTTACGGGAGCACGCACATCGAGCTGGCGTGGACGGTGATCCCGATCCTCATCACATTTGTGCTTATCCTGGTGACAAGCCGGACGATCGGGGAGATCCAGAACGCGAGGATGCCCGAGGGGGCCTTGAAAGTCCGTTTGGTCGGCCACCAGTGGTGGTGGGAAGTCCACTATCCCGATCTCGGCATCATCTCCGCGAACGAACTGCATGTTCCGGTGAGCAGCCGCGGCTCCGGCAAGCGGCGGCCCACGGAAATTGTCCTGGAGTCCGCTGATGTCATCCACAGCTTCTGGGTTCCCCAGCTGGCGGGAAAAACCGACCTGGTGCCGAACAAGCGGAACGAGACGTGGATCGAGCCTTTTGCGACCGGCACGTATTTCGGGAATTGCGCCGAGTATTGCGGGACTCAGCATGCGAACATGCTCCTCCGGGTGATCGTTGAGGAGCCGGAAGATTTTGAAAAGTGGGTCAGTGGGATGAAGCGTCCCCCCGTCGCTCCCTCCGGCGGGCTGGCCGCGCAGGGGCGAACAGCATTTTATGGAAAGTCCTGCGTGAACTGCCACCGGGTGGACGGCACCGCCGCAAAAGGCGTCTTTGGCCCCGATCTCACCAAGCTGATGACGCGACAGACGATCGGTGCCGGAGTGGCCCCGCTCACTCCGGAAAACCTTCGCGCCTGGGTGCGTGACCCCCAGAACCTGAAGACCGGATGTCTGATGCCGGATATGAAACTTGCGGACAGCGAAGTGGATTCGATCACCGCCTACCTCCTCACGCTCCAATGAACCCCGA
The DNA here is from genome assembly GCA_007280915.1 of Verrucomicrobiaceae bacterium. Classification (GTDB taxonomy): domain Bacteria; phylum Verrucomicrobiota; class Verrucomicrobiia; order Chthoniobacterales; family Terrimicrobiaceae; genus QYQL01. The sequence goes on from QYQL01000150.1 coordinate 19,033, forward strand.
CACCTACGATCCCAATTTCCGCATGCCTGATCCGGAGCGCATCGGCGAGGAGCGCGGTTCGCTGACCCGCATTATCCAGGAGATGGTCTTCACGGTGGACCACAAAAAGCTCGGCCTGATGTATATCGCCTCCGGGCTCCTGTTCTTCGTGGTCTCCGGGATCATGGCGGCGTTCATCCGGATCCAACTCGCGGTGCCGCGGAATCACTTCCTCGATCCGGACACCTTCAACCGCCTCTTTACGATGCATGGCACTGCGATGGTTTTCCTCGTCGGGATGCCGATCATTTTCGGGTTTGCGAACTATCTGGTGCCGCTGATGATCGGGGCGCGGGACATGGCGTTCCCCCGGATGAACGCGTTTGGGTTCTGGGTGTTCTTTTTCAGCGGGCTGCTGCTGTATTTCAGCTACCTCGGTGCGCCCGGGCTTTATGCCGCGGGATCGGCGCCGGACGTCGGGTGGTTCGCCTACTCACCGCTGACGGCGAAGGCGTTTTCGCGCGGCCACAGCACCGACTACTGGACGCTCTCGCTCCTGATGGGTGGCATCGGGAGCATCGCCACGTCGATTAACATTATTGTGACGATTGTCTGCATGCGGTGCAAGGGGATGATCCTCGGTCGGATGCCGCTCTTTGTCTGGCTGTTTCTGGTGGTGGCGTTCCTCGTCATCATCGCGATGCCTCCGCTGTCCGCCTGCCAGATCATGCTGATCCTCGACCGGTATTGCGGCGCGCACTTCTTCGACACGCAGTCCGGGGGATCAGCCGTGCTCTGGCAGCACTTCTTCTGGATTTTCGGGCACCCGGAAGTTTACATCCTGATCCTTCCGGGGTTCGCGATCGCCTCCGAGGTGATCCCGGTCTTTTCGCGCAAGCCGATCTTCGGATACCCGGTGATGGTGGCCGCGAGCGTGATGATCGCGTTCATCAGCCTCGGCGTGTGGGCGCACCACATGTTCACGGTGGGCATGACGTCGGTCGGCAACACGTTTTTCGCGATTTCAACATTGCTGGTGGCGATCCCCACCGGCATCAAGATCTTCAACTGGATCGGGACGATGTATGGTGGGAAGCTGCGGTTCGAACTTCCGATGCTTTTCTGCCTCGGGTTTCTCTTCCAGTTTCTGATCGCCGGTCTCACCGGAGTGATGCTCGCGATCGCTCCGTTCGACTGGCAACTGAGCGACTCGTATTTCGTCGTGGCCCACTTCCACTACGTGCTGATCGGCGGGCTCCTCTACACGATCTTCTCCGGCATCTATTACTGGTATCCGAAGGCGCTCGGGAAGATGCCGGACTTCAAGCTCGGGCTCTGGCATTTCATCCTCTTCACCATCGGATTCCACATCACGTTTTTCCCGCAGCACATCTCCGGATTTCTTGGCATGCCGCGGCGCATCTACACCTATGATGCCGGGCGCGGATGGGATCTCTGGAATCTCATCTCCACGATCGGGGTGATTTTTCAGGCCGCCGGAATCCTCTTCTTCGTCTTCAATCTGATCTATTCCTACGTCAAAGGAAAGAAGGCCGGCGACGATCCGTGGGATGCCTGGTCGCTCGAGTGGGCGACGACGTCCCCGCCGCCATCCTACAACTTCGAAACGCTCCCGGAGGTGCGCAGCCGCCGCCCGCTCTGGGATCTCAAGCACCCGGATGACCCGGACTGGAAATACGAATGAGCACCGCCGCCGCACAGCCCGCCGAATGGAAGATGCCCTCGACCCGCAAGGTCGCGGTGATCTCGCTGATCCTGACCGAGTCCGCGCTCTTCACGATTTTCCTCGTCGCCTACCTGTTCTACATGGGGAAGAGCCTGAACCCGCCGTATCCGTCGAAGGTTCTGGAATTTCCTCTGCTGGCGACGATCGCCCTGCTCTCAAGCAGCGTGACGATCGTCTTTTCGGAAAAGGCACTCCACAGGGGGAACAAGGGGGGCTTTCATTTCTGGTGGGCGGTCACGATTGCACTCGGGGCGTATTTCCTCTGGTTCACGGCGATGGAGTGGAAGCACCTGATTTTTCAGGAGAACCTGACGCTGGCGACGAACGTTTTCGGCACGACATTTTATTCACTGGTCGGTCTTCATGCGAGCCATGTGATCATCGGTCTTGTCCTGCTGACGATGGTTCTGATCCTCAGCCTTCTCGGAAAAGTTCCCGCCGACCACACCGAGCACCTCGAAATGATTTCGTGGTATTGGCATTTCGTTGATGCGATCTGGATCGTGGTGGTCACCGTGGTTTACATCATCAGCACCCGCACCTGACATGTCCGACGAACACAACAAAATTGAACTTCCCGCGCCGACCGGCTGGCCGATTGTCGCCGCGTTCGGACTGGTGCTGGTCTTTGCCGGCCTGGTGACGAGCCTGGTGGTGACGGTGGTCGGGGTTATTACCGGCCTAGCGGGGGCTGTCGGATGGTTCCGCGATGTCTTCCCTCATCCGAAGCATGAATACGTGGACCTTGTTCCGCCGCCCCAGCGCGCCGCGTCGGTCAAGCGTTCCCAGAGAAAAGTTGAGCACATGGCATTCGGAGAGGGCGGTCACCGCCTCCACCTGCCGGTGGCTGTTCACCCGTATCTCTCCGGCATCAAGGGAGGCCTTGCCGGCGGAGCAGCGATGGCCATCCTCGCCTGCGCGTGGGGATTTTTTAAATACGGAAGCATCTGGTATCCTGTAAACCTCCTCGCTGCTGCGGGAGTTCCCAATCTTGCCGTCGCGGGAGTCGAGACGCTCAAGCAGTTCAGCATTGAGGGCCTTCTTGTCGGCTCGGTGACCCACGTGACGGTCTCGATTCTGGTAGGTCTTCTCTACGTCGTCCTGCTCCCGATGTTGCCCGCCCGGTTTGAGTGGTTCTGGGGTGGCATCATGACGCCGATCTTGTGGACCGGCATCGTGGCAGCCTCGCTCCGCCTTGTGAACCCGGCACTCGCCCACCATGTGGACTGGCCGTGGTTCATCATCTGTCAGATCGCGTTCGGTATGGTGGGAGGATACGTCGTCTTCAAATCCGAAAAAGTGGAAACCATCCAGAGCCTCCCGCTGGCCGCAAAGCTGGGGGTCGAGGCCCAGCATAAGGAACCATGAACCGGGCGATCCTCCTCTTCTACGTTTTCCTGGTTGCCGGATGTGACTGGATGCCGGGCAAGCCAAAGCTGTCGGCCAAATGGCAGCCTCCGACCGCCGTGTCCGATTTCACCGCTCTCTACAACGGAAACTGCCTGGGTTGCCATGGTGCCGGAGCGGTGGTCTCCGGATCGATTGCAATGGATAATCCGACATACCTTTCCGTTGTGCCGCGCAACGCCCTCCGGCGGGCAACTGAAAAAGGCATTTCCGGAACTGCCATGCCGGCATTTTCCATTTCGTCCGGAGGCACGCTCACGGATACCCAGGTGGAAATCCTCGTTAACGGGATACTCGCGAAAAAAACCACCACTGCCGCTGGTTCACTGCCGGCGTATTCCGCCGCGCCCGGGGATATCACCAGAGGAAATTCCGTTTTTTCCGCCGCCTGCGCATCCTGCCACGGAGCGGACGGAGCCGGCGGGGACAAGGCGGGCTCTGTCGTGAGCCCGGCGTATCTCGGTCTCACCTCGGATCAATACCTCCGCACGATCGTGATCGTCGGACGCCCGGACCTCGGATGCCCGGATTTCGCAAACCGGATTCCCGGCCGAGCGATGACGGACGAGGAAATTGCCGACGTGACCGCCTGGCTCGTCTCCAACAGAAAAAACGAATTCGGCCAACCGCTCGTTCCCCCCGCGCCATCCCAGCCATGAACGAAGAACCAAACAAGCCCTGCGAAAAATCCTGCGCCCGCGAAGGAAAGAAGACCAATCGGAGAGATTTCCTCCTGGCCGCCGGATTCGGCCTCAATGCGATTGCGGCTGCCGCGATCGGAATCCCGCTCATCGGCTACGTCCTCTCCGCGTTCTTCAAACCCAGCCGGCTGGAGTGGATCAAACTCGGGCCGGTCAGAGATTTTCCCGAGGGAAAAACCCGGTTTGCAAGCTATGAAAATCCGGTCCGCCGCGAGTGGGATGGCGAGACCGCGCAGATCCCGTGCTGGGTGCGCCGGATCAAGGGCAACGAGTTCCAGGTCTTCGCCATCAACTGCACCCACCTCGGCTGCCCGGTGCGCTGGTTCGAGGAATCCAAGCTCTTCATGTGTCCGTGCCACGGCGGTGCGTTCTACGAGGATGGCGGGCACGCCGCGGGGCCGCCGCCGCGCGGGCTCTACACCTACGAATTCAAAGTCGAGAACGGTGTTCTGTTCATCAAGGGTGGCGATCTGCCCAACCTGTCCAACCAGAAAATATGAACAAGCTCCTCAATGCCGCGCGTGGAGTTTTTCTCTGGGTGGATGACCGCCTCCATCTGGCCAAACTTTTTGAGTCCACCGCGGGGCACCATGTTCCGCAGAGTTCCGGAAGCTGGTTCTATGTCCTCGGCAGCGCGACTCTGCTCTGCTTCATGATCCAACTCGCCACCGGGATCATGCTCGCGATGGTCTATGTGCCCTCGGCCGCTGAGTCCTACACCACGCTCCAATATCTGACCTATCAGCAGGACCTCGGCTGGTTCCTTCGCGCGGTCCACTACTGGGGATCGAATTTCATGGTGGGCATCATGCTCCTGCACATGACCCAGGTATTTCTCTTCGGCGCCTACAAATATCCGCGCGAAATCACCTGGATCACCGGCCTCGCTCTCCTGGGGCTCACGCTCGGGCTTGCCTTCACCGGACAGGTGATGCGGTTCGACGAGGACGCCTATTGGGGGCTCGGTATCGGGGCAGCGATTCTCGGACGCGTGCCCTTCCTCGGCGAGCAGATGGTCAACATGATGCTCGGCGGCCCGATCATCGCCTCCGAAACCCTCTCCCGGTTTTTTGCCCTGCACGTGTTCGTGCTTCCCGGCGGAGTGCTGGCGCTCGTGAGTATCCACCTGCGGATGGTCCTCACAAAAGGCATCAGCGAATACCCCCAGCCCGGGATGCTCGTCCGGAAGGAAACCTACGACAAAGAATACGCGGCCATCCTGAAAAAGGAAGGCGTCCCGTTTTTTCCAAAAGCCATCAGCAAGGATCTCGTGGCCTCGGCGGTTGTCATTCTGGCCATCCTCGCCTGCGCGGTTATTTTCGGCCCGAAGGGTCCGACCGGCCCGCCGGATCCGGTGCAGATCGACACCCTCCCGCGCCCGGACTTCTATTTCCTGTGGATCTTCGCGATTGCCGCGCTCATGCCGGATTGGATGGAATCGGTCGCGCTGCTCGGCGGGCCCGTGCTGATCGGGCTCCTCCTCATTGCTCTTCCTTTCTTCAACGGGACCGGCGAGAGAAGCTGGCGCCGGCGTCCGGTGGCCGTGATGACGGTCATCCTCGTCTATGTCGCGCTCGGATTGCTGACCTACCTTGGCCACACATCCCCGTGGTCGCCGGACATGGACGCATGGAAAGGCGATCCTACGCCGTCGCAATTCATCCGCGGCCGCGCGCCGCTCGAGCTTCAGGGCTCGGTAATCGCCCAGTTCATGCAGTGCCGGAACTGCCATGCGATCGACGGGATCGGCGGTCATCGCGGACCGGATCTCGCGGATGTCGGTGCGCGCCTGACCAAAGACCAGCTCGTCCGCCAGGTTATCCAGGGCGGAGGCAACATGCCCGCCTACGGCAAGAATCTCTCGCCCGAGCAGGTGGATGCCGTCGTCGCCTACATGGTCTCCCTGCGTCCCTCCGGCGTCTCCGCCGCCCGCGACTCCTCGCAGCCCGGCCGGCCTCCGATGGAGTAAAAAGAGACGCGGACTCAGCACATCACAGACATTGAAATGAAAATTAGCAAATCTGCTTTGATTCTTGCCTGCCTCGGCGTTGTGGGATTGTCCGGAACGGTCATCGCGGCACCGCGCGGGTGGACCACAGACTATGACGAAGCTTTGAAGAAGGCGGTGGCCGAAAAGAAAATCATGCTTCTCAATTTCATGGGTGACATGAAAAAAAACAAGGAGATGGAAAAACTCCACCACGAACTTCTGCTCAACGATGCCTTTTACGAATATGCGGAGGCGCATGGGATCATCCTCGTCGATATCGTCGTGGATGCGGCTGCCTCCAAGCCGAAGCTCTTCAAGTTTACCGAGAAAATCCCCAAGCAATACAACGTGACCGGGTATCCTGTGATTCTGTTCGCGACACCGGAAGCCAAAGAGCTTGGCCGGACAGGATACATTGAGGGCGGCCCGGACGCGTTTTTCAAGCTGTTCGACCAGTGGCGCGGAAAGTTCGCAGCGGAGCAGCCACGGGAATAGCCATTCCCACTCTCCGCCTGCGGTCGATCCGGAGGCCCGACCCCACCTTTGGCTATATGTCAGGTCGCGACGTCCCGGCTCAGGGTTTGGTGGAGGAAACCCTCGAAACAAACGCGGCCATTCTCTCCATCGCGACCTTGATCTGATCGAGGCCGGTGGCGAAGCTGCAACGGACATGGCCTTCGCCGCTCGGTCCGAAGGCAGTTCCGGGGACGACGGCGACTTTTTCCTCGTTGAGGAGGCGCATCGAAAATTCGCGGCTCGTGAGCCCGGTGGAGGAAATCTTTGGGAAAACGTAGAACGAGCCCTTCGGCTTCGGGCAGTCGAGGCCCATGTCGTTGAGGGCGCGGGTGATGAAATTCCGGCGCATCTGGTATTCGTTGCGCATCTTTGCGACGCTTTCATCGCCGCGCTCGAGCGCCTCGATCGTGGCATCCTGTCCCATGATGGGAGCGCAGAGGATCGCATACTGGTGGATTTTCATCATGGCTTCGATGAGCTCGGTGGGAGCGCAGGCAAAGCCGATCCGCCAGCCGGTCATGGCAAACGCCTTCGAGACGCCATGCAGGAATACCGTGCGTTCCTTCATTCCGGGAAGCGAGGCGATGCTGGTGTGGCGGCCTTCATCGAAGGTCAGCTCGCTGTAAATTTCATCCGTCATCACCACGAGGTTGTGCCGGATGCAGACTGCGGCAATTTCCTCGAGATCCGCCGGGGTCATCGTGGCGCCGGTCGGGTTCGTCGGGAAATTCATCATGAGGACGCGGGTGCGCGGACCGATCGCCTTTTCCAGCGCGGAGGCGGTGAGCCGGAAGCCGTCCTCCACCCTGGTCTCAATCGCGCGGGCGACGCCGCGTGCCAGCGTGATGCTGGGCGCATACGAAACGTAGCAGGGTTCATGGTAGAGAACCTCGTCTCCGGGATTGAGCAGGGCCCGCAGGGCGAGATCGATCGACTCCGAGACGCCGACCGACACGAGGATTTCCGAGAGCGGTTCGTATCGCACGTCGAATTTTTTGCGCACGTAATCCGAGATCGAGCGTCGCAGGCGGGGGAGCCCGAGGTTCGACGTGTATCCGGTGCGTCCGCGTTCGAGCGCGTAGATCGCGGCCTCGCGGATGTGCCACGGGGTCGCGAAGTCCGGCTCGCCGATGCCCAGCGAAATGACATCGTCCATCGTCTGGACGATTTCGAAAAAGTCGCGGATTCCGGAGCGCGGGATGTCGCGGACGTGGTCGGCGATCTCGATGCTCACGGCGAGACGGAGAGCCGCTCGGTGACGGACTCGAAGAGGTGGAACGCGCCGTTTTCCTTGTAGGTCTTGAGCCGGAAATGCGTGGCGGTGGCCTGGACCGCTTCGATCGTGCTCAGCTTCTCCGCGACGAAGGCAGCGGCGTTGCGGAGGTTGGCGGCCTCGATGACGATGAGCAGGTCGTATCCGCCGCTCACCAGGTAGCAGCTCTGAACCTCTTCAAATTTCGCGATGCGCGAGGCGATGCGGTCGAACCCGCCGTCGCGCTCGGGCGTGATCTTCACCTCGATGATCGCCGTCACCTTGTCGGTGTCGTATTTTTCGCGGTTGATGATCGCCTGGTAGCCCAGAACAATGCCCTCGGCCTCGAGCTTCGCGATGGCCGACTCGACTTCCTCGAGTTCCATGTCGAGCAGGCGGGCCATGTCGGCACGCGGCATGAGGGCGTTCTGTTGCAGGAGATCGATGATGGCGTCCATGAGGCCGTCCAGAATGAAATCCCCGCCGCCGCTTGGCAAGCGCGGGAAATGCGAAAAGCCGGTTTCCTTCGCGGAGTGCGGCCGATTTTTGTGCGCGCCGGCGAATGGTCGGGCTTGAAGCGAAGGCGGCTGGCGAACATGATGGGGCCATGTCGAAGGTGACGGAGAGCACTGTGGTCCTGGGGTGCGGGTTCGCCGCGAAATATCCGGAAGGCGGCGGAAATTTTTCCGTTCCGCTCCAGTATCTGCTTGGGCTGCGCCGGATGCGCCAGTCGGCGCTGTGGCTGGAGGTGATGCATTCGACCGGCGACCCCGCGCGCGATGCGCGGTGGGCCGGGGCATTTCGCAGGCGGCTGAGGGAGTTTGGTCTCGACGATTCGTTTTGTCTGATTGTGTTTCCCAAAGGCTCGGAGGAACAGGACCTTTCCCGGGCCCGGTTCTTCGGGCTTTCCCGTCGCAAGTTTTTGGATCTTCTTGGCGGACCGACGGTCCTTTTAAACCTGAGCTATTCGATCCGGATGCCCCTGCTCGGGCGGTTTGCGCATCGCAAGCTTTGCAGTCTGGATCCCACTGAGGTGTGTTTCTGGATGCAGCGCATGGAGATGGGCCAGTCCTATCACGAGGAATTCTGGTCCATCGGCCTGAACATGCATGGTCCCGGTTCCAGAGTTCCTTCCACCATCGTCCCATGGAAAACCTATTTTCCGCTGGTGGATACGACGCTGTTTGAAGCCGAACCCAGGCCGCCGATGGACCGGTTCACGACGATCGGGCAGTGGTATTGGGACGGCATGATCGAGTGGGACGGGGAGTGGAGGGACTTTTCGAAGAAGGCCGCATTCGAGAAATTCGACACCCTTCCGGCACTTTACCCTAAAGTCCGGTTTGAGTTGGCAATGAACCTGGCTTCCGATGACCCGGAGCGCGGCCGCATCAAGTCGCTCGGTTGGAAGCATGTGGTTCCACACGCGATCGCGCGCACCCCGCGGCTCTACTACGATTATCTGCGAAAATCGACCGCGGAGTTCAGCGCCGTGAAGCTGGAGAGCTTTGCCATGTCCGGGTGGTTAAGCGACCGTTCGGCGGTTTACCTTGCCCTCGGCAGGCCGGTGATCTCCGAACCGACCGGGGCGGACGCCTTTCTGCCGGATTCGAGCGGAATGTTTTTCGTCCGCACTATTGAGGAGGCTTCCGAGGCTGTCGCGAGGGTCTGCTCGGATTGGAAATCGCTTTCCCACAGCGCCCGCGACTGCGCGGTGGAATGCTTCGACGCCGTGGTGAACCTGAAAAAGATTCTAAACTGAGGGCGGCAAGGATGGATCAGCCGGAAAAGCGATCAAACACGCAGCGGAATGGGAATAAAGTCGGGCACCTCGGCGATGTGCCCCTACCATCGGAACGCAGGAGCTTCGTCTGGGACCAGGTAGGGATGGCTCGCCGAGCCGTCCGTCGATTTGACCTGTTTTTGTGTCAGAATGGAAAAACGATTGCGCGCGGCCATGAGGCCTGCCGCTACCACTGAACAACGGAACTGGCGTAGGTCAGTCCACCCCCGAAGACCACGAGCAGAATGTAATCACCGACAGTGAAGCGTCCGGTCCGGTTCGCCTCATCCAGAGCGATCGCGACGGCGGCGGCGGAGGTATTGCCGTAGCGGTCGAGGTTGATGTGGAATTTGTCCAGCGGGACATTGAGGCGGCTGGCCATCGCCTCGATGATTCGCATATTCGCCTGATGCGGGATGATGCATTTGAGGTCGTCGGTCGTCAGGCCGCTCTGCAGGAGCGCCTGCTGGGCGGCTTTCATCATCGAGGTGACTGCCTGCTTGAATGTCTCCCGGCCATTCATGTGCAGGGTGTTGAGCTTGAGGTCGGCATTTTCCTTCGTGATCGGCACGGCGCATCCTCCTCCGGGCATGTGGAGGATGTCCCCGAAGTTACCGTCGCTTCCCATGTAGGTCGTGATGATGCCGTGCGAACCCTCCCGGCTCCGCAGGATGGCCGCTCCGGCCCCATCGCCGAAAAGAACACACGTGTTCCGGTCGTGCCAGTTGACAATCGAGCTGAGCTTGTCGGCCCCAATGACCAGGGCCGTGTTGTAGGTGTGGTTCGCAAGGAACTGCTGGGCGATTTCCACTGAGTAAAGGAATCCCGAGCACGCGGCGTTGACATCGAAGCACGCGGCGTTTTTTGCGCCGATCAGCCGCTGGACGTGGCAGGCGGTTGAAGGAAAAAATGTGTCGGGGGTGATCGTGGCGACGAGGATGAGGTCGATCTCCTCGACAGCGACCCCGGCATTGGCCATGGCATTGCGTGCGGCGGCGGCGGCGAGATGGCTGGTGAATTCGCCTTCCTTCGCGATTCGGCGTTCGCGGATCCCGGTGCGCTCCATGATCCACTGGTCGTTTGTATCGACCATTGCCTCGAGGTCGGCGTTGGACAGGATCCGCTCCGGGACGTAGCTTCCGGTGCCGATGATCGAGACGGTGCGGTTAGGCAGAAGCGGTCTGGGTCGCGGAGATTTTTTCATGGTTTGATGATTGTATCGCTTCGATGATTCGCTCGTTGATGCGCTGCTCGACCGCGGCCCGGGCAACCCGGATGGCATTACGGAGCGCCCTCGCGGAGGAATTGCCGTGCGCCTTGATGCAGATGCCGTTGACTCCGAGCAGCGGCGTGCCGCCGTATTCATCCGTGCTGGTGCGGTTTTTGATCGAGATGAACGCGCCCTTGCTGAGCATCGCGCCGAGCAGCCGGATCGGCGAGCTTTTCAACTCGTCCTTGAGCCAGGAGAAAAACGATTTGGCCAAGCCCTCGATCGCTTTCAGGACGATGTTTCCGACAAATCCGTCGCAGACGACCACCTCGACCGGCTTTCGGAAAATCCCATGGCCCTCGACGTTGCCGGAGAAGTTCACCGGGGCAGAGGAAAGCAGGCGATGGCATTCCTGGGCGAATTCCGTTCCCTTCGACGACTCGGTCCCGATGTTCAGGAGACCGACGCGCGGGGACGGGCACCCCAGGATTTCCCGGTAATAGATGCTTCCCATCACAGCGAAGCCGATGATGTGTTCGGGCGAAGGATCAAGATTGGCACCTCCATCAATCAGGAGGAAGACCCCGCCATCGCAGGGGATCAGGACGGCGAGACCGGCCCGGTCGATGCCCGGCAGTGTGCGCAATTTGATCGTGGCGGCGGCTACAAGAGCCCCGGTGTGTCCTGCGGACACAATGGCGTCCGCCTCTCCGGATTTGACGAGATCGACCGCCCGGCTGACAGAGGAGTCCTTTTTTTTGCGGACGCTGTCGAGCCCGCTGTCCTTCATGTCCACCACCTGGGTGGTGTGGTGGAACGAGATCCGGCTGTCGAAGCCGGTCGCGTTTTGGCGCGCGAGTTCGGCGCGGACAGCCTGCTCGTCGCCTACGAATACAATCGAGATGTCCGGGAAGTCACGAAGGGCGGCCACCGCGCCTTCGACGGGGTTTTTCGGAGCAAAGTCCCCGCCCATGGCATCTAGGGCAATTTTCATGCGGGAAAAACCCGGCACGCCGGGTTACTCGGCGCCGATCGTCAGGACCTGCCGCTTGTTGTAATATCCGCAGGAGGGGCAGGCGGTGTGGGGCAGAATGCTGGCACCGCACTGTGGGCATTTGCCCAGCTTGGGTGCGCGCCATGCGTTCGCCGCCTTGCGCGTGCGCAGCCGCATTTTCGATGTTTTGCGTTTGGGAACTCCCATAAATTTCTTCCGATTATGTTTTCAGCTTGTCGAGCGCGTCCCATGCCGGGGCACCCCTCTCGGGCGCCTGCCTGCCAGAGCCTTGGGCACCGGCGGCGGAACACGCTGCTCCCGTATCGCATCTCGGATACGGAGGCAAGAGGAGATGAATATCCTCACGCACAAACGGGGTCAAGTCTATCTGTTCGCGCCCGGTGAGTTCGACCTGCATGGAAAACGGGTCCGCAATGATCTCTTTTTCCGTGTCTTCGAGGCATACGACGCATTGCATGCGGACCCGGATGGCGAGCCTGCCGGTGGCAAAAAGCCCCCCTTCGCTGACGCCGACATCCAGGGAATACGACAGGGGGGAGACCGCCGTGGCCCCGGCCTCCTGCAGGTCCAGCCGGGAAGGATCCTCCTCCCCCTCGAGATGGAGGGTCTCTCCCTGCGGAATTTGAAGAAGATGGACTTTCATTGGACGCCCCGTGATTTAGCACCCGCAGTTTGTCCGGTCAACGGCAAGGGATTTCTGGCATCTGCATCCGGCATGGCTTCCATGGAAAATCAATACGGTCCCCTGATGAACGGGAGGACCTCCTTTTCGTAGAAAGCATGGAGTTCCTCATGAAGCCGTGTGTCGAGGGGATCGAGCAGGGTAGCAGCGGCATTCTGGGAGGCCTGCGCCGGACGGCTGGAGCCCGGGATGACGACCGATACCGCATCGTTGTCCAGAATGTAGCGCAGGGCGAATTGCGGAAGCGTCATCCCGAAGGGGATCATCTTTTGGAGGTGTGAGACCAGATGGAGACCAATCTCGAACGGGAGGCCGCAAAATGTTTCCCCCACGTTGAAGGAACCTCCGTCGCGGTTGAAGTTCCGGTGGTCGTCTTCGGGAAAAACCGTCTGGGCGCTCAGGTGGCCGCCGAGCAATCCGCTTGCGAGGGGCAGGCGCACAATGATTGCGACCCCCTTTTCCCTTGCCAGCGGGAAAAGTTCCTTTTCCGGCTTCTGCCGGAGGACATTGTAGATGACCTGGAGGGAAGCCAGGCCGGGCTGCTCGAGGCAAACGAGGGCTTCCTCGATTGTTTCAACACTGGCGCCGAAATCCCGGATTTTCCCTTCGGCCTTGAGCTGGCGCAGCCAATGGAAAATTTCGCCATTCTTCAAAACCGGAAGCGGCACGCAGTGAAGCTGGGTGAGGTCGATGCAGGGCACCCCGAGCCGTGAAAGCGATCGCTCGGTCGCCAGCCGGACGGCATCCCAGGAATATCCTTCGGGATAAATGCCATCCGCCCGGCCGACCTTAGTCGCCACAAAACAGGTTCGCTTGTGGTCCTTGAGAAACTGCCCGATGATTTCCTCGCTGCGGCCCTTGCCGTAAACATCGGCGGTGTCGAAAAAATTGACCCCGGCTTCGACCGCGGCGAGCAGGATGCTTCGGGCGCGCATGTCGCTGAGGCCGCCCCAGTCGGTTCCTCCCAGTTGCCAGCACCCAAGGCCGATTTCGCCCACCGAATAGCCTGTCTTCCCGAATAACCGGGTGTTCATGCCGACATTGTGAGCCAACCGGCCCGGATATACAAAAAAATTCTCTTTTCCGAACCTGTCTTTGCCGGGCATTCCGCCGCTGATGGCATGGGGAATGCTTGAGGACATGGCGGCCGCATCGGTTTGCAGACGCCCTTGATTTTCGCGGAAGCTTTTCCCATGAACCCACCTCACAAAAAAATCCTGTTTATTCAGCACGGCGAAACCGACCGTCCGGGTTTGCTCATCGAAGCAGTGAATGGCTGCCGGGTTGACTTGGAAATTGTGCGGCCGTATGCGGGCGAGAACCTTCCGGATTCCCTGCGGGAATTCCACGGGCTGGCGGTGGGAGGTGGGGCGCAGGGAGCCTACGAGGTCGGAAAATATCCGTATCTCGCCCGGGAATGTGAGTTGATCCGCGAGGCCGCCCACGCGGAAAAACCGGTGCTCGGGCTCTGCCTCGGGGCCCAGCTCATGGCTTCCGCCCTCGGCGCCCCGGTGCGTCCAAGCTCCCGTCGCGAGATCGGATTTTTCCCCGTGACGCTCGATCCGATCGCCCGCTACGACCCACTCTGGTGCGACCTGCCGACGGATTTTGTCACCACGCACTGGCACGGGGATGTGTTTGACCTGCCGGCTGCCGGCATGCGCCTCGGATCATCCGCCATGACCCCCAACCAGCTTTTCCGCTACGGGCGGGGGCTCTACGGGCTGCAATTTCATCTGGAAATGACACCCGAGCTGTTCGAGGAAATGGTCGATGATGCGCGCGAAGACCTGATGAAGACCGGGGAAAATCCCGACAGACTCCGTGAGGAAGCGTGGAGGGTTCTCCCCCAGCTGCGTGAAACAGCCGAGACCGTCTTCAGCCGATGGGCGGCCATGTTGTGAAATCAAGGCGACACCTGCGATTCCTCACGCAGAACACGGTCTGACGGGTAAAATCTCGCGGCGCGCCGGGACGTCGCGCCCTACCATAGGCACAGGTAGGGTAGGGCCTCCGGACCGACCGCAGTCGCCCGTTGATTCCATCCGGCTCGGTTTAAAATAGTATCAGTCCGCAATCCTGCGCAGCGTGAGCGCGCTCTGGTCGCTGCTTGAGAAGGGGACGGAGG
>QYQL01000058.1 GCA_007280915.1 Verrucomicrobiaceae bacterium
CCGGCGGAGCATCTGACTGCGCTCAAGTCCGCTCATCAGGAGCTCGAGGCCCAGCGGGCGTTGCTTCCGGCGGATACCGACGCCCGTCTCCTTCACTTCCTCGAACGACAGAGCTACGAAAAAGCGCTGGCCTTTCTCGAAAGCGGAAACCGCTGAGCCCGGTTCGGTCTCTTGTCGTTTGGAAAGGGGCCGTGTTTCCACGGCCCTCTTCTCATCAAGCGGCGTTGCGGCCGACGCAGTTGAGATCCTCGAAGGATGTGATCAGGCGCTTGGTGAATGCGCTCTCGCCAGCCCCGAGCCAGATCCGGGGATCGTAGTATTTTTTGTTCGGCGCGTCGGGGCCGGACGGATTTCCGATTTGTCCCTGCAGGAAATCGTGGTTCTTGGCCTCATAGGCGCGCACGCCATCCCAGAACGCCCACTGGAGATCGGTGTCGAGGTTCATCTTCACGGCGCCATAGCTGAGCGCCTCGCGGATTTCCTCGCGGCTTGATCCGGATCCGCCATGGAAAACGAAGTTCACCGGCTTTGGGCCGGTCCCGAATTTCTCCGCGATGAAATCCTGCGAATTTTTCAGGATCACGGGCTTCAGCTTCACATTGCCCGGCTTGTAAACGCCGTGGACGTTGCCGAACGCCGCCGCGATTGTGAAGTCTGGGCTGATTTTGCTGAGCACCTCGTAGGCGTGGGCGACCTCATGGGGCTGTGTGTAAAGGCGGGATTCGTCCACCGCGGAATTGTCCACTCCGTCTTCTTCTCCTCCGGTGACGCCGAGTTCGATCTCAAGCGTCATTCCGATCTTGGACATCCTCTCGAGATATTTCGCGCAGATCGCGATGTTCTCCTCCAGCGGTTCCTCCGAGAGGTCGAGCATGTGCGAACTGTAGAGAGGTTTTCCGGTCTTGGCGAAAAGCTCCTCGCCGGCGGCAAGCATTCCGTCCACCCAGGGTAGCAGCTTCTTCGCGCAGTGGTCGGTGTTCAAAACAACGGGGACCCCGTAGGCCTTCGCAGCGGCGTCCACGTAGTGGGCGCCTGCGATTCCACCAAGGATCGGGCCGAGCTGGTTTTCCTTGCTCACTCCCTTGCCGATGAAGAACTGGGCGCCGCCGTTGGAAAGCTGGATCATCATCGGCGAGTTGATCTCGCGACCCGCCGCGAGCGCGGCGTTGATCGAGTTCGTCCCGATGCAGTTCACCGCAGGCAGCGCGAATTCGTTCGCCTTCGCGTAGTCAAGAACCTGCTTCACCTCGTCGCCGAACAGAACTCCGGCCCGGAATCTTTTATTGTCGCTCATAATGTATGTTGTTGTTTTTTTTCGCCCGCGCAGCGCGGACAGTTGCTCCTAACACACACGTCGGATTTGAACAGCAAGAAACAATTCCACGTGACGCAAACATGACCTTCGTCATCGAATGGCGCACATCCGGGCGGCTTCCGCGAAGCTGGACCTCTTGGAAAGCAGTCCGGCCAAGTAGGGGTCCTTGGGAGGCAGTGCGCGGATTTCAGAGATCTTTTCGGGATGTTCGAGGCGCGAAAAGATCGCACGGGCAATTTTCGTCCTCGGCACGGATTTTTCCCCGTATCCGTTGGGCTTGTTGCTCGACCAGAACCTCACCCATTCCTCGCCATCCCGGTTTTCCACCCCCAGAAAAACTACCGAATGCCCCCGCTCAGCGCATCCGACCTCATCGGTCCAGAAAATCTTCATGAAGTCCCCCGGCCTGGCCTCGCGGAAGTCGGAAAAGTTTCTGCCGAGCCCGAGTTCGTAAAAAAGTCTTGGCGTTCCCGGACCGTTGGCATTCCAGCGACCCCAGACTCCCTCTCCGTCGGCGGCTTTTCGCGGGAGCAGCCCGGCCCATGTCGTCCGGTCAAGGCGGATGGTCCCGCGCTTTTGAAGTTCTCCCAGCGTCTTTAGAAACACGAGATACGTGGCGCCCGAGCAGTAGCTCGGAACAGCCCGGTTGGCGAGGATCCGCAATCCTGAGAGATCGATACGCGCAGCGGACGACAGCGCCTCATGCGCGGATGTGGACACGGAATACCCGCCACCTGATGGCATGGCGGCGGTCGCCTGCAGAACAACATCATTGAAATCCGCGGCCCGCAGGGCCAGCGTAAGAATCGGCAGCAAGATCAGCAATCGTTTCACCATTCCGTAAACAACGTTTGATTACCCATGTTCGCAAGACGCATTTTCTCTAGTTTTGCCATCCTGATTCTCCTTGTGGCGTCGGTTGCCTGGGTTTTTGGTTGGATGGAAAAGCGCCCGCTCCCGCCATCTGGAGGTCTCTTCATTCCCGGAGAAATTCTTATTCCCGGCCCGCATTTTCTCCAGTCCGATCCCGGATGGGGAGGGGATAAACTTGGCCCGACGGAGGATTCTCTCGCTTCCGCCGGATGTGCCGTCGCCTCGGCGGCGATGGTGCTTGCTGGCTATGGAGTGGATACAGACCCAGGTCGGCTCAACGCCTTTCTGCAATCGCGTCTCGGCGGCTACACTCCGCAGGGCTGGCTCTACTGGGAAAAAGCCGCCGAGACGGCTCTGGGGCTGAATCTCCTTCCCCACTACGAGGATACCCCGTCGTTTTTTCTGATCGATTGGAACCTTCTTCGAAGCAACCCGGTGATTATCCGTCTGCGTTATCCTGGTGGCACGACGCATTTCATGGTGATCACCGGCAAGCGGGGATTTGATTATCTGGTCCGGGATCCAGGGCCCGGCGGGGCACGGGGAGTGTATCCCCTCCGGGAATTCGGCGGCCCCATAGAGGCACTGCGATTTTATCGGAAACCTTGAATCCGGTCTCGTGCTGCAACAAGGGGGCCTTGCAATCAGACTCCCCTGACAAGAGGTTTTTTGATTTTGTTTTCCGAGAAAAAGGGGCCATACTAATTGCATGGAAGCACATGTCGCAGCAAAAGCCCCCGCCAAAGTCGAACTTGAAGCCGGAAAAGATTATTGGTTTTGCAGTTGTGGTCATTCCTCGTCCCAGCCGTTTTGTGACGGTGCCCATAAGGGGACAGGATTCGCTCCGATGAAATTCACGGCCGAAAAAGACGGAGCGTCTTGGCTCTGCCAGTGCAAGCGAACTGCCGGCGCGCCGTTCTGCGACGGATCGCACAAGGCGCTTGTATAGTCTCATGAGCCGGGGCAAGCACGGATCCACCCTCGCTGCCGCAGTCATCCTTTTGATCCTGACGGCAGCGGTGGGTTTTGCCTTGGTCCAATCCGGGGCATTGGCTCATTTGACCAGCTTCAAATGGGAGCCGGACCTTGCCCTGCAGAAGGTGCTCGTGACGAAGTCGAACGGAACTTCCGTGGAACTGCTCCCGGATTCGTCCACCAAGGTTCTTTCGAATCCGGAAAAAATCAAACTGGCACAGGATGTCGCCGACCGGCTCGACCGGAATGCTATCCTTCCAGAACGCTCTCTGCTCCGGGAAGACCGCCTCACGAACGAGAACACCATTTCCCAGATGCTCGAGGCGCTGGCAGTGGAGCTGGGAAGCTCCGAACTCTACTCTCTGATTAAGACCTACCGGGAAAACGACGAAATCATCAATGTGTCGCGCAAGCAGATTGCCAGCAATGAGGAACTCGCCAAGGTTTCCTCCGGGGATCTTGCCGCGATGAAAACTTCCAATCCGGCCGCCGCCGAGGCCATTTCAAAATCGCAGGCCGGAAGCATGTCCTCCACAACCGAGGCGAATAGAAAAATCCAGATTGCAACTTCGGAGAACAACGAACTCGCCGAGCGCATTGCCCAGTCGTTGCAGGCCCAGGGCTTTCCGATTGATGCCAAGAATGTAAAAAATCTTTGCGCCTCGCCGGATCGGAACGACATCATCGGCCTGGCGCAGAGTTTCCGCAGCATTCAGGTCATTACCAAGGAGCTCGAGCTGATGGTGCTTGCGCAGCCGGACAAGAATCTGGCGAGGAAGTATTACGCCACCTACACCGTCCTCCTGATGGCTCTCGACAAGATCCAGAAAAACTACATGGAAAAAATCGACGCGGTCCACATCCCTTACGCGAAGAGCATTATCGCGGAGGCGGAGAAGACCATCAGCGAGGCCAAGGACGCTCTGCTCACCGACGAGGCTCTGGATAACGCCCAGGGGGCTGCTGCGCTCGGACTCAACATCAAGACCTGCGAGCAAACCATCGAGGGGGCGCGGTGGACGATCCTCAAGCTTGAGGCTCAGCGGAAAAAACTGGCCCTGGCGAACAAGCGGATCGGATTCTCGATTATCGCCGCCCGGAACACCCACAAAACCCTCAGCCTCCAGACCGAGTTGGCCGCATTCATGAAAAGCAGCGCCGAGGAGCTCAAGGAAGTCGAGTCGCTGTCCCTCCCCGAAATGCTCGTGCTGAATTTCGATCCAAAGCAGGAGGGGATCAACCTCATCGACTCGCGCAACCGCCCGTCCAACTGACGGATCAAGCCGCGATCTCGACCGGCGGCTCGACGGGTTTGAATCGGAAGCGCTCCTGATAGACTCCTCCGTTGAACTTCCGGCAGCACTTCACACAGGCGACTTTCCGGCGGAGCGGCAGCACCCGTGCCAGCACGGTCGCGCATTCGGGGCAGGCGTAAAAGTATTTCCGCTGGACCTTCCGGCGCTTGAAAGGCAGCACATGGCAGCGGGCTTCGTTCGGGATTGCCAGATCCGCGCACGCCTGTTTCCACTCGGGTCCATGTGCGTCCACACGGCGGCGTCCCGCGCGATGTTGAGCAAGAAGATGCGCGAGTTCATGGCGCAGCGTCCGCTGCACCTCCGCCGCCGAAACCTCAACGAGTTTCGGATTCAGGATGATACGGCGCTCCTTCCAACTCGCCATTCCCGCGGTCGTGCGAAGCGCGGGATTCCAAAAGACCGCGACGGACAGCCCGCGACAGCCTGCGGCCACGAGGAGCTGGTTGGCAAAATCCTGAAGGAGCGGATCCGACCTCAAACGGGACTTTCGCCGTGGCGAATGCAGATCGTCCGGTGACGATTTCACCCTCCGCATCACTGCCCTTCCAAAATTCAGGAGAAGCTGTTGGTATTTCATCAGGCGGGCAGGAGTTGATTGGCCGCGACGTTGTGCACGGCGCTGATCGCGTGACTGATGTCGTTTGCTGTGGTTTCACGCCCGAGGGAAAATCTGACTGTCGCCATCGCCGTCGCCGGAGGAAGCCCCATTGCGAGCAGGACATGCGATGGGCGGATCGAGCCGACCATGCACGCCGAACCGCTGGATGCACAAACCCCTTCCAGATCGAGGCCGATCAGCAACGCCTCTCCATCCATCCCCGGGAAGCTGACATTGAGCGTGTTGGCAAGCGAGTGCTCCGCATCACCGTTGCGGAGGGCTGTCGGGCACGCATCGAGGATTCCATCCCAGAGTTGCTCGCGCAACGGGAGAAGGGGGGCCTGGGAGAAAGTCATTTCCGCCGCCGCCGCCATTCCCGCGATTCCTGCGACATTCTCAGTCCCGGGTCTCCGGGTATTTTCCTGGGCTCCTCCGTGGACAGTGCGGGACAAGGCAACGCCCGCAGCCAGAAACAGCGCCCCCACGCCTTTCGGTCCGTAAAATTTGTGGGAGGAAATGGAAAGCGCCGAGACTCCCAAATCGGCTGGCTTCATAGGAATCTTCCCGAATGTCTGCACGGCATCCGTGTGGAGCAGGACGCCGTGATCACGGCAGATTTCGGACAACTCCCGCAGCGGTTGAATGGCGCCCGTTTCGTTGTTGGCATGCATCACGCTCACAAGCGTCGTGTCCGGGTGGATCATCGCCGCAAGCCGATCGGGGCTTACTATTCCATTTCTTTCCACAGGAAGAATCTCCACCTCGAAGCCTTCAAAATGTTTCAGATACTCAAACGCGTGGAGCACCGCATGGTGTTCGATGGAGGAGGTGATGATGTGCCTGCCTTTCGGAGCGTGGGCGCGGGCGAGCCCGATGATTCCCAGATTGCACGATTCGGTGCCACCTCCGGTAAAAATGATTTCGTGCGGCCTCACTCCCATCACAGCCGCCACGCGGTCACGCGCTTCATCCACCTCCGCTCGCGCGCGCCGGCCTTCGGAATGGATCGACGACGGATTGCCGTAAATGCCGTCCAGAAATGGCAGCATCGCTTCCTTTGCCTCCAGGCAAAGCGGAGTCGTCGCGTTGTAATCTAGATAGACCATTCGATCTCCAATGCCTCGGTGCGCTGGGATTTGTCCAATACCTTCAGTTGCTTCTCCTCGTAGACCACCAGTGAACCGGACGGCACGCTGTGCATGAGAAAGACATTCGCCCCGATCGTGGATCCGGCCCCGATTGTCGTCTCGCCGCCCAGGATCGTGGAATTCGGATAAATCGTCACCCGCTCTCCGACATTCGGGTGGCGCTTTCCGCCCTTCACGATCTGGCCGGCTTCATCTTTAGCAAAGCTCCGGGCTCCCAGTGTGACCCCGTGATAAAGTTTCACGTGAGCCCCGATGGTGCAGGTTTCCCCGATCACCACGCCCGTTCCATGGTCGATAAAAAAATATGCGCCAATCCGGGCCCCCGGGTGAATGTCGATCCCGGTCCGCGCATGCGCCCATTCGGTCATCATACGCGGAATGAAAGGGACGTTTTCCAGATACAGCACATGCGCAAGGCGCTGGACGGCAATGGCCTCGATGCATGGATAGGAGAGAATGATCTCCTCGTTGCTCAGCGCCGCCGGATCGCCTTCGTAGGCCGCCTCGATGTCCGTGCGCAGCATCTCCCGCACCCCTGGCAGGGCTCCAAGAAACCGCATCAACACCTCGTGAGCCTTCGCTTTCGGGCACGACGGATCCGTCACCTGAAGGCTCTTTGCAATCTGGTCCTCCAAAGCGGTGGACAACTCGCGGATCCGCTCGCCAGTCAGGTCGTTTAACTCGCTTTTATGGATCGGCTTATCGTCATGAAAACCCGGAAACAAAACCTGCAGCAAGCGATTGCAAACATGCCCGAGCGCACGCTTGGATGGGAGGTTGTGCCCGTCCGTGTTGTTCAAACCGCCGACTTCCTCATACGAACGAAGAATGTCCCGGACCACGTTGTTCAATGCGCTGTTCATGCCGCGCAAAAATATGACCCGCTTCAAGCGCTTGTCGAGTGACAGCTTCAATTTCCCGCGATTTCACCTGAATATATGCGTTACAATATCGCGAACGCGATATGTCAACGCTTCAAACCAGTGTTTTCATGACCTTTGAGGCGAGGCGGTCCAAGGCGTGGACCGCCATGTTGAGGTGTTCTTCCGAGGAATCTTCGATGGGATTGTGGCTGATGCCATGGAGACTCTGGACAAACATCATGGCCGCAGGTATGCCCGCGCGTGCGACAGCCGAGGCATCGTGAAGCGGTCCTGACGGCATCCGGTGGGTGGCGCCGCAGGTTTCAATAATCGCCTCGTCGCAAAGGTCGAGGAGCCGACTGTCAAAAGGAACCGGATCGATCTGGCAGAGGCCCTCCCAGGAAACCCCAACCCCTCCTTCCCCGGCAAACCGGTCAGCTGCGGCACGGCCGTCGGCGAGCATTGAGGCGAGGGATTGTGCCTCAAGATGCCGCTGGTCGAGAGTGATCCGGCATGTTTCTGCAACACTGGTCACGATGCCCGGTTCGGTCGTGCAGGATCCAATCGTGGCGACTCCCGCGTGTCTCCCTGCAATGCGATAGATCTCCGGGGCCATCTTGGCGGCGGCAAGGAATGCATCCTTTCGGCGGCTCATGGGAGTGCTGCCGGAGTGCGCGGCTTGACCGTGGAATGTAATCGCATGGCGCTCGACACCGCACGTTCCAGAAACACTCGCCAGGGGAAGGCCGAGGTCCAGGAGCACTGGGCCCTGTTCGATATGGAGTTCGATGTAGGCGGCGGCATCGACCAGTTCATTTCCTGAGTCCAAAACCTTTTCAAAATCCAGACCGACGGCACTCAGGGCATCAGGGAGGGAAATTCCATTGCGGTCGATGAGGTGGCGGACCTCATCCAGGTTGAGGATCCCCGCGCAGGCGGAGGAGCCAAAAAGGCTTTTGCCGAATCGCGTTCCCTCTTCGTCAGCCCAGTCCACCAAACGAATGGTGACAGGCGGTCTGCCGTTGAATTCCTTTGAAATCCGCCTCAGGACCGCAAGCCCTGCAAGGGTGTTCAGCGAGCCGTCAAGCCAGCCCCCGTTGGGAACGGAATCCAAATGTCCTCCGATGAGGAGAGAGCGCGAAGTTTGCCCGCGCAGGGTCGCCCAAAAATTACCGGCGTGATCGCGATGAGTCTCGAGCGGAAGGTTCGCCATCCTTTCCTCAAGAAATTGCCTCGCGAGCACCCACCCGGGAGTGAACGCCTCGCGGTGCGCGCCGCGTTGATCCGACGTCAGGGCGCGGAGTTCTTTCAATTCAGCAATCGTGAGAGAGGTGTCCACAAGCCTGTTTCACAGCCCGCAGGTCGGTTTATCAACACTGAAATTTGATCGTGCCACTACGAATGGCACTCGATGGCAATGCTCAACCGGATTGCCGCCGCGCTGGATCGCCGGGCCGAAATCCGTTTTGTTCCGGTAAAGAACTCATGCGCGCCGCTTGAAA
Source organism: Verrucomicrobiaceae bacterium (assembly GCA_007280915.1). Lineage (GTDB taxonomy): Bacteria > Verrucomicrobiota > Verrucomicrobiia > Chthoniobacterales > Terrimicrobiaceae > QYQL01. The sequence continues at coordinate 8,591 of QYQL01000058.1, forward strand.
CGCAGAGACATCAAACAAGATGAACAGATTTCGGAGGTTCCTCCGCACCACCGAGATTTTGCAAAAAGGCGAAAATGCGCGGGACGAAACACCTTCGATCTAAATCCTAAAACCAGAACACCCACGGCCGCGCGGATTGCGGCGGATTTCTGAAGCCGGTTTCCAGCTCATCCCCGGCCGCAGCGAACGCGGCATAAAATACGAACAAAACCAGCAGGAGAGCGTTTTTCATTCTCTATTTGAAATGAACGCGGCGAGTTTTTCCGTTTACTCGCGGGCTTTGCCATTCCGCTTTTTGGAGTTGGGCTTCGTTACAGTTTCCTCGTCGGCGTCACCGGATCCGCCGATGAATTTTTCTTCGGCATCCGTCATGCGTCGGTAAACCGGTTCACCGCCGGAATTCTTGCTGGGGTGTGCGCCGGATTTTTCGGCCCAGTCGTTCCAAAGCTTCTCCAACCGCGCCGCCTGCTCCGGTTGGGTCCTCGTGAGATCGTGGAGTTCGGTGCGGTCGGTCGCGAGATTGAAGAGCTCCCAGGGGCGGCCCCAATCCGAGACAAGCTTGAGGTCGCCGGCAATCACCGCGCGGTGATCCACGAGTTGGAAATAGAGCGCCTCATGCGGCGGACGTTGTTCGCCCAGGAAGATCGGGCGGAGGCTCATGCCCGGCAGGGGAGCGATTTTTTCACCCGCCAACTCGGCTGGCCATCGGCCGCTTCCGACATCCACGATCGTCGCCATGAGGTCGATAATGTGCGCCCGCTGGTCGGTTATCTCACCGTGTTGCTTCAGCACCGATGGCCAACTGGCGATGCACGCGGTGGAGCTGCCGCCGTTGAACATGTTGCGTTTGTAGTGGCGGAACGGCGTCGCGCTGAGGTTCGCCCAGCCGAGGCCGTAGCCCAGACTGCTCCTGCCTTCGAGCACTTGTGCTGTATTCCGGGCCTCAACCGGACCGCGATCATACGGACTCGCCCCGTTGTCGCTCAGGAAAATCACCAGTGTATTATCCTCCTGTCCGAGTTTCTTGACCTCGGCCAGAACACGCCCGATGGCCTGATCCATCCGGTCCACCTGCGCGGCATAGACGGACATCCGGGCGTCCTCAAATTCCTTTTCCTCCTTCGTCAATGAATCCCAGGCCGGAATCGTTTCAGGGCGGGGAGAAAGCGCCCATTCCTTTTTCGTAACACCCAGCTCGACCTGCTTTTGATAGCGCTGCTCCCGCAGTTTGTCCCAACCGGCGAGATACTTGCCGCGATACTTTGCGATGTCCTCAGGCCACGCCTGGAGCGGCGCATGAGGCGCATTGAATGCCAGATACATGAAAAACGGTCTGTCGGGATGTTCCTTCCGCGACTCCTTCATAAACTTGATCGCGTAATCCGCGTTGGCATCTGTGGTATAGAATTTTCCATCCGTCGGCGGATTGAATTTCTCGCTATCCAGCCGGAAGGAAGTGTTGCCCTTGAAATAGTCTGTTCCGCCGGACATGTGCCCGAAGTAGTGGTCAAATCCCCTGTCAAACGGATTGCCGAGCAGATGCCATTTTCCGATGGCGATGGTATCGTAGTCCGCGGCGCGCATCGCCTGGCCCATCGTGAGGCCTCGCTTAATGCCCAATCCGCAGTCCTGCCAATACTGTCCGCTCATCAAGCAGGCGCGCGTGGGCTCGCACTTGGCGGAGTTGTAAAACGAGGTGAAGCGCAGCCCGCCGGCGGCGAGCTTGTCCAGATTCGGCGTCGCGATCTCACCGCCATAACAGCCAAGGTCGGAATAACCCATGTCATCCGCGAGAATGATGATGACGTTTGGCTTGTCGCTGGAGCCCGCAAAAACGGTTGTTCCAAAACTGACTAGGCAGGTGAACGCCAACGCAATATTGATCGGTCGAACTTTGGTGTTTTTCATTTATCGGGTCTTTACAAGATTCACATCGTTTCTGGCGTGGCCTTGAGATTTTTGTCCCGCTCGATGTATGGCGACTGGTCGAAGGCGTCTTCGAAACGCGGATCGCGGGTGTCCTGCTGCACTTTCAGGAGCCGTGCGGAAAGCTGTTTCAGCACCGTCTGGTGCTCGGGCGATGTCGCCAGATTGTGCATCTGCTGCGGATCTTTCCGCAGGTCATAGAGCTCCTCCGCCGGGCGCTTGCCAAATGCAATTTCGAAGAAGGCCTTGCCGGCTTCCTCCTGGCGGTGATCGATCAGCCAGGATTTGGTCAGGCTGGCATCCATGTCACTGAACGAAGCGTTACTGAGTTCGTCACCCGGTCCGGCGAGCTTCCATTTGGCGCGGGGATCTCCAAAAGGATACCGGTCCGGTTTGAAGTTGCGGATGTAGAGGAAATCCTTCGTGCGGATGGCGCGCGCGGGATACGGCAGATTATCCTCGCGGGCATTCGGGACATGCCTTTCACGCCCGAAGATGGCGGCGTCGCGGGTGGGATCAACCACCCCGCTCTTTTCCGCCAGGAGCTGCGGCATCAGACTGCGTGCATCCATTGTCGCGGGCGGCTTGACTCCCCCCGCCTCCAAAAAGGTGGCGGCGAGATCCTTGAGTGTGACAAAGTCATCCACCGTTCGCCCGGCCCGCACATGGCCCGGTCAACTGACCAGCAGCGGCGAGTGACATCCAAGGTCATAAAGCTGGGTCTTGCCGCGGGGGAATCCGGGGGTGCCGTTGTCCCCCGCCAGGACCAGCAGCGTGTTGGCCGCCTGCCCCGCTTTTTCCAGTTCCTCCCTAAAGATCCCAACCATGAGATCCAACGCCTGAACCTCACCGAGATAATCCGCGTAGTCGGTGCGGACCTCCGGCACATCCGGCAGATAGGGCGGCAACTTTCCTTTCAGGTCGTCGGGGTTGATGCCCCAGAGCGCCTGCCCAGATCCCGGCGCGTAGGGCCGGTGCGTGTTGATCGGTCCATACACAAAGAAGAACGGTTTGCCCTTCGGGCATTCGCTCAACACTTTGCTGATGGCCCCGCGAATGAGGTCGATCACCTCCTGCCGGCGCTGATCCTTCTCCTCAGGGGTTTTCCCCTCGCTGATATACAGACCATAACGCTTGAATCCTACACCGCCGAGTTGCAGCGTTGGCGTGAAATCCAGCGTCTTGACCGCCTTGGCCGTGGCGTAACCGTTGTCGGCCAGCAGATGGGGGAAGCGAGGCATTTCGGTGAACGGATCCCGCTGGCCCTCCCAGTCGCCACCACTAAGAAATGAGTGCGACCCACCACGCCAGAAGTAATTGCCGGTCACAATGGCAGCGCGGGAGGGCCTGCATTGAGGGCAATCGTAAAACGCGTTGTTGAAGCGGACACCTTCCCGTGCCACGCGGTCGATGTTCGGAGTTTTGACGATGTTACTCGGAGAAGGAACCTTGGAATCAGCAAAGCAACCGGCGTCATGGCCCCAGTCATCTGCAAAGAAAAAGACGATGTTCGGCCGGGGATTCGGCGTCGCGGAACTGACTGTCGCAGGCGCGCCGTCGGCAGCTTGCACGGCGACGGTTCCTGATAGAGCCGCCAGAAGGAAGACATGCAATGGTTTCATGGATTTCATACAATCTTAGGCTGCAATCATTCGGGATTGTCAGCTCCGGGAGCTTTATCTTTCGGTTCTTTTTTGCTGCGCTTGTTTTTCCCCTTTGCCTCAAACGTTTTTTCCTGAGGAGCCGGTTTCCCATCCAGGTAATAATCGTAGTATTCCTCCCATTGCTTGGCCATGCCCTTGGTGGCGAGTCCGGGCGGCTGGAGTTCTTTGGAGCAGGTTTCCAGCTTGGCGCGGAGTTGTTTGGCAATCTCCGGCTTTTCGGCCATCAGGTTGTGTTTTTCGCCGGGATCGGCTTCGAGGTCGTAGAGATAGCTGCGCTGCCCGCCGACCAGGAGCTTATACTTGCCTTCGCGGATGGCGGCCTGCGCGACCCACCTCCAACAGATTGTTTCATGCGGCGCGGCTTTGTTTTCTCCGGTGAAAAAAGGTAGGAGATTCACTCCATCGAGTTGGGGGTCATGGGGCAGGCCGGCGAGAGCTACGGCCGTGGCCGCAATATCGTATGAGACAACTGGCTGCTGGTAGATCTGTCCGGCCGGGATGTGACCTTTCCAATAAGCCAGCCATGGCTCGCGGATGCCGCCTTCGGTGAGCATCCCTTTTTCTCCGTTCATCGGTTCGTTGATCGAACCGCCCCAACCGCCCAGCGAGATCGGCTTGGTGTCTTCCTTCAGAATTTTCAGCGCGGCACCGTTGTCCCCCATGAAGAAAATCAGCGTGTTCGATTCGAGGCCGTTCTTGCGCAAGGTATCCATCACCTGTCCGACGCCGTCGTCCACGGCTGACATCATGGCCAGGCACTGCCGCCTGCGCTCCGGCATCTCGCCGGGAAAACGGTCGAGGTATTTTTGGGTTGCGTCGAGCGGCGGATGAGGTGCGCGGTAGGAGAGGTAAAAGAAAAACGGTTGGTCCTTGTGGCGCTTGATAAAGGCACATGCAGCGGCGGTGTTGGCTTCAATGTGATAGACAGGGCTGTCGATATACTCTCCTTTTGTCGTTTTGCCTTCGAAGTCGAAATTCGCCCAGGCCTTGGCATCCTGTCCCTGATTACAAAAAACATCGTCGAATCCGTGGTTGACGATCTTGTTCTGTGGACCGAGGTGCCACTTGCCGGTCATCCCTGTGGCATAGCCTGCTTTTTTCAGCCATGATGCGATCGTTTCCTGCGCATCAAAGCCTTCAAGTGTGGAGCCATTGCTCTCGACTCCGAAGCGCGACTGGGAGCGCCCTGTTAGGAGTCCCGCCCGTGACGGCACACACTGGGGTGCGGTGACATACCCGTTGGTGGCGCGCAGGCCCCCGGCAGCGAGGGCGTCGAGGTTCGGGGTGCGAATGTCTTTCTGGACTCCCTGCGCTCCGAGGTCAGCCCAGCCCAGATCGTCGGTGAGGATGACGATGATGTTGGGTTTGGTGGCCGTTGATGGCTGGTCTGCCGCGAAGCACGGATGGCAGCAGATGATAATGAGGGAGGAAAGGAGACAGTTGCGTTTCATGGGTGGGGTTGAGGCGGGGATTAGGAGGACTAGGTTGGGTTGGCGTTCCGGCCCGCCGCCACCATGAGTGTCAGCTTCCGCGCTCGCTGCAAAGTCAACTCAAAGTGGGGCAGGGCTGGTCTTCCCGAACCGAGATGCGACTCTCCCTCAAGGCCACGGAAAATGGTTCCAGGCGTTAGATGTAGCAAATTTTCGCGATATACCCCTACGGATGGCTTACCTGTTTCTGCAATTTCCCCGCATGACAAAACGACGATCATTTTTGGGCATGGTGCCATTCCTGCGCGCATCGGGCATGGCATCCTTCGCATTTCACCAGGCAAGTGATTCTGAGAAGCCTGTTGCGATTAAAATCCTCCCTGAGAATGAAGACTGGGATTGGTATCTGAAGCGGAAACCGCTCGCGAGAGCAGACGATGCCATCGGTGCAACCATGGTCAGGAAGACAGAAGAGCACGGCAGATTTCTTAGTGGGCGGGAATCCATTCCACCGCGGCATTTTGGACGCGGCCGCCACCTTCGGTTTCATTCTGTTGGAAGAAGACAATGCCCGCAAAAGCAAAAGCCTCCGGCGGCGGGGGCGAACCAGCGACCCCCTCGTAAGCTGTGGGAAGGTCCTGGGCAACCACCTCCCCGTTGATGGTCACCGTCACCGACGGGGGTGTTGTGGAATAGGCCAACTCTACGGAATACGGTGGGTTTCCAATGTCAGAGAGCTTAAAAACTTTCAGAAGTCCCGAAGGATTTCCGCCCTCTTTCGGAGAGGTGCCCGGTCCGCTGAAGAGAGTCCCTCCGCCGTGAGGATTGTTCGCCGGGCGAATCAACACCTGCAGCCCGCCACTCGCCGTGTTTTCCTGTTTAGGAAAAAAACCGATCATAATCCAACTGGCATCCTCCCCCTTCGGCCACACGTTGGCCTTGAAGACAAGTTTTCCCTCGTCTGCGGTCGAATGCTCCAACCTGCGTGATATATAGCCTACAGGTGCACTGCTCTTCAACCCCTCTCCCGAAATCGCCACCACCTTTCCGGGAGTGGTCCAGCCATCGAGATCCCCCTCCTCAAAATTCCCGGACAAAATTTTTCCTTCCCCCGCATAAGAGAATCCTGCTGTGAGGACAACCGCTCCAAGAAAGAGCAAATGCCGGCGGGCAGATCGGAACGACACATTAGGAATAACAGCGGCGGGGGACGGATTCATATTTCAGTCGAGAGTATGCGTTAACCGTGATGATAGATCTAACATTATCTGACATAACTAAGAGGCTGTCTGAAAAATGGGAAAATTAGGAATAGCGATTGATCATGATACGGATCATGGCGAGAAACACCCACGCAGCTGCGCACACAGGGGAGCGTTCGTAGTCGCGGACCAAACGGCGATGCTGAACCATCCAAG
>QYQL01000106.1 GCA_007280915.1 Verrucomicrobiaceae bacterium
AATTTTCCCACTGAATGTGCCAGAAGTTCCGCTTTCGTTTAAATCAGGCCACGCAAGCACACATTAATAAATGATGGTTGCATTTTTCTCAAATTCTCCCTTTTCAAATGCCAAAGTGTCGCTGACACCTTAACCTCAGATTATCGAATACCTCCGCCGCTTTGTAGGTAGTCATCTTGCCTGATCGACAGAATCACTTTGGATTTGAGAGGCGGTTTCATAAACGCTGCATCAGTTGTGATCAAAGACGCCGGAACGTGGAAGGTTCGTTTTTCATCGGTAACAACTACAATGAACGAGTCCTGAATTTCGACGATGGTTAGAGCGGTTCCTTTTTTAAGTCCGTAGAGGCCGTCCTCAATTTCTACCATGTAGCGATTCATAAGCCAACAACGGCCTCCGACTGTCCCTGCAAACACCGGCGAAGGAGAGGCGTCAGGGAGATTCTTTAAATTCTCTGGGTTAAACGAACTTGGGTAAGTAGCAGGAATTTCCCGTGTTGCTAGAATTGCAGGGGCATGGGCTCTGATATTTTGAGCTGACTGCGCAGCTTTGCTAGGGACAGTTTTAGGAGTTGCCGGATTTCCTTGAGCGGACGGGACGCCATCTGCGGTGAGCCCGAGGAGAAATTTTCTCTCCCGAAGGTAGTTCGATTCCATGAGTTCCCGCAACTGCTTGATCTCGTTTTCGACCGTTTCCTGCCTTACGAGCATTTGCTGCATAGTCGGATCTTCACTCGGCTTCCTATTCACTTTTTTGAGATCGGTCAGAAGTGCCTTCTTCCCCTCTTCGATCCGCAGAAGGTTGGACCGGGCTTTCTGAAACTTCTCGTGAATTGCGGGCGTTCTCTCGATGGCATAGGATTCAACGTCCGGCGGGAGGGATGCGTCAGGACGAGGCCGATTGCATCCGGCCATATTGGCCGCGATGCCGCAAAGCAGCAAGGGGCAGAATTTCCAGAAAGTCACTTGTTCAAAATCTCTTTGAGGCTTGCTTCCCGCCTGCTTTGGTCAATGCGGACTTGGGTCGAATCCGGTCCGGGCAATTTGCTGGACGCTGCCGACTGCACGGCAGTGGTGTAGTTTGCAATCTTCTCGGTTTCGACGCGGATTGCCTCGTAACTTGAACTGAGTGCTGAAATATCAACAACATCGCGGGCGGTTTGAACGCGAATCTTGAGCGCCGCGATCTCGCGCTTTCGGTCTTCGAGCTGGGGTAGCATGAGCGGGATTGCCGCCTCTGCTTTTGCGAGTGCTGGAAGAATTTCCCGGTTGGACTTTGCGAGGGAATCGAGGCGAAGAAGTTCGTCTTCCATTTCGTTTTTCTGCCATGCGCGATTGCGGAATGTTGCAGGCCAACCTCCGCCAGCTTCGGCTTCCTTGTAGGCGACGGTGAATGCTTTTGTATCGCTCTCCTGCAACTCCAAGGCTTCTCGCGTATATGATATGCGGTGTTGAATTTCGGCAAGTTTTGCATTGAGCCGAATTCCTTCCCCGACGCACCGCTGTTGCAGGGTGTCAAGTTGCCCGGAGGCCCAGAGCATATATCCGGCTGGATCTTTTCCGATCCGCTGTGGCGTCCAGTCGGTGATTGACTCGTAGGTGGCGGCGAGGCGCCCTTGGATGGGCTTGCTGATGAAATATATTCCAACGCCTGCAATAACCAGAATCACAAGGACAACAGCGAGACAGTTGGCGGAAGTGGTTCTTGGGAATTTCATTGGAAGGGGAAAAGTGGTGCGCTGGTTTGCTTTATACAGAAGAATGGGCCATCATTCAAGGCTGGTTATCGCTGGGCGTCAGGGGGGGCGGCTGGAAAATTGAGTTCAACGAATTTATGGGAGCCAATTATTCGATCAGGTTGATCAAAATCCCAGAAGCGCAAAATTTTCTCGCTGGGTCATCGTGGAGGAGGCAGATTTCGACCCTGTGAGCGATTCTGAACGCCAAATCGAATTCATCCTGGAGCCGGTGGTCGTGGGTGAACGCGCGCGGCAACTTGCTGAACTTGCCTCTACACTGGAATCATTCGTCCAGAAGAAAGCAACAATAAACCGTGGGTGGTTTGCCACGATTCTGCTGAAACTGCTTCCCCCGCCAGAGCCGTATCCATCGGACGATCTGGAGGCTGTCCTTGCCTGTGTTCGCGACATGGAACTCCAGAACCGGCACGACGAGGCTTCCGCGAGGAAATCTCGCCATCTTCACGGCGCAAGACCTGATGATTATTGGGTGTATTTCCGATCCGATGCGAGGTCGTGGAAAAACCTCGGCGGCCGAGGAGGTTGGCTGGTGCTCTGCCGGGAGACGCTGAGGCAGAAGGCATTTTTTGCTGTCGAGATGAATTGAACTAACGCGGCTCGCCGGGATGACTGATCAGTCTAGCAGACGAATTGTAATGAAAGTCTGATTCGAACGGCTTTCGCCTCCTATAGTCAAACTGATCAAAAATGCGCTTTTCGTAGAGCCGGATGTCGGACAAGCAAAGGATCCAACTCAACTCCCTCATCTGCCTGAAGGTAAACACAAACATGATGGGCTGTCCTGTCGATTCCTGCGAGAGCTGTCACACCATTGGGGTAAACCAAGCGCAACAACAGTTGCGTCCACATGAAGTTGCATGGGCATTGAAACTTTACTGGATCAACCTCCACGCCTTGATCGAGAGGATCTACGATTCCGATCTGGGATAGCCTCAAGGCCAGATTTGCGCGGAGCCGTTTCGCGGAGCATTTTCTGCCTCTCAGGCTCCACAGCGCCTCGGACATGGGACCTTTTTCCTTGTATGGCGTTAATGCAGTGTTTTTGTTCCCCAACGCCACGGTGAAGGAATAATCGGCATCGGCATTGATCGCACTATATACAATTAATCCTGTAGCCAACTTGAGTTCGGAGGCATAATGGCTCCAAGCGAGTCCTAATCCAAGAACGTCATCAGGGGAAAGCGCGTTCACACTGACGGGTTCAACCCATCCGACGATCTGCCGTAGATTTTCTGCAAGATTTTTCAGAACACTTTTTACTTCATCAGAAATTAGGTCATTCATTATCGATTAATTTGTTAGTCAAAGTTGGGAGCAAGCGTTTTGACTATGGAAGCCAACGTTTTCTTTCGGTAAGTGGAGGGTCTTTGTGCGTTTCAGCCATCCAGTCCACAACCTCATTTTTCTGAATCCATCGTCTGGTTACAACTCCCTTTTCGATTTCGATAAAAAGGTCCGTCTCGTAAGTTGAGTCATATTCGGAATGGACATATTCCAGCATTTCTCCTTGGGGGATGCGGATAATTCCCGAATACCATTCTGCGAAAATGGGTGGGCGGAATCGGCCTTGAACACTACCTACAACCTTGCGCAGATAGAACCGGTTATTGGCAACTTCCCAGTAGCCCACGTAGCCCCTCCAGCAGCGCGAGGAAATGATTTCTATTTGCGCGTCAGAAGTCAGTCCCGGTGCGGATTCCGGCAGATCCGGTTCGCATGCCATCCGGCAAGACTTTCCGTCCAAGCGAAGATATTCATGGATTTGGGCCGTCATTCAATTTTCAAGATTGGATCAAGTAAGGGGAAGCGGATCTTTTGCACTCATGGTTTAATGGTAGTTGAGGAAAAATAGCGCCCTTTCGGCATCCCTCTCTATTTTTTTGATCTCACGATTGTATTCTGCCTTGGAAACCTCGCTAAACACGCCGGGAATGATGCAGAGGGTGGCAAGAAAGCCCTCTGCAAGTTCCTTCGGCGTGCAGAGTCCTTTTACCAGTAGAAGCGGAAGAACAAAGGGATGCCCTTGGCAACTATCACAGAAGCTAAAATATGTGTGCACCACCGCGATTTGCGACTGAGAGAGCATTCGAAATTCCCGTTCCAAAGTCTCGAAGTAGTGAAGACTCTCGGGGTCGCCTTCTTTCGCGCTATTGGCTTTGATCACATCGCGAAAATCTGTTGAGCCATCCGGGCGTTCGATCCAGATCTGTGGCCAACTGGGTGGTTTAATCTCCCTGTCATCGCAAAACGCTCGAAACGGCTGGAGCCTTTCCAGTTGGTCAACTTTTTCCGGCCCCGCGCAGAGAGAGTGAATTGGATCATAGGTGGCATAGAAGGCGGGGTCTGCTTTGAATTCCGCGATAGGCTTTTTTTCTGGTGCGACAATCCCGGAGCTGAACCCGATAAAGAGCGTGCACTCATGGCAGAGAAGCGTTCGATTTTCGTTGAAATGCTCCTCTCCCCCCTCGGCAAGGATATTCATCGCGAATTCGGCATAGGTGCGGCTGGGAGTCCAGAAAACTTCACTCGTCGGAAGCAGCATGTCCCGACCGTCAAACCAAATTCCGAACCCGCCCCCCTTACGAGCAACAACCTTGAAGTCGTGAAGCTCGCCAGCTGATTTATGCTCGGGCTTCTTCGTGGCTTTTTTTCTCGAAAGCTTCAATGTGGGTTTGAGAGATTTTGCATTCATCGGCGCATGGGTAACCTAGAGGTCTTGAGAATCAATGTTTGTCATCCAGACTTTGGGGTTCGGGGGATTGCTGCAGCATAACCGCCCTGAAATGCGTGAGCTTTTCATCATCTTCGGGCGCTGGGAAAGAGCGCACGCGGGCAAGCGATGCGGCGAGATCCTCAGATATGGGTCCTTGAATGCACTGGTCGAGGAATATTTTATCGTTTTCGTCTAAAAGTTTTTTCGAGAACCTGAGAATCCGCTTGTTGATGTCAGTTATCCATTCTTCCTCCCCACTGAGGAGATGGTCGTCACGGTGGAATTTCAGTTTGAATGGCACGAGGAATTTGTTGCCGAAAGCAATGATGAACGGATATGGGACGCTCCAAGGATTCTGGAAGCAAATTTCTGCCAACCCACTTTTCCATTTGAGGTGAACGGTTTCGGCATTCCATTTCGTGCCCCAATTTTCTCGCCTCCAATCATGCCAGCCGAGATTCTTGAAATCCGAATCGTCATCGGGGAGGAAAAATCTATCTCGGTAAATTTGTGGAGGCATGGGAATGAGTGTGTTGAAGTCAACCTTCCCGTTCGTGCAAATGGCATCGAAAATGGTATTGGCCTGCGCTTCATCGGCTTCAAATTCAATCTCGCTGATCATGAAGTTTGGCATGGCTATTGGGTTTTATGCGCTATCCCTGCAAAGGGAGCGCTTCTTTCAATTTTACGCGAAGCACTCACCCGTCTGTCAAGCCGGACGGATGACAGCAGCGCGAAACAACCCTGCGGCGGCCCTGATCATCCTGCCAGTGAGCAAACGCGGACTCAGAAACGAAGTGTCGGAACGCTCTCTACCCCCTCAATTAACGGATGTGGTGACGGACCTCCGCAAATCCCTGTTCCCTGTATCAGCGGAGCGAAAACAGGCGAGCGGAATGACCGATTACGATTGGAGGTTCTGGCTCATCGGGGCTGGGATGAGTGAACCGCAATGAGTATGAGGGAATGAGGCTGGCCGGTAGAAATGGGAGCCTGTGAAGATGATCAACGCCTCGGAAGAATGAGAAGCTGTGATGATCTGAACGGCAGGGCTGGAACGCTGGCCCCGAAATTTATGGAGGATCAGGACAGGACTATTGCACAGCGACCGCAGAGAGCATTGTTTTCCGGCGAGCAATCAGAATCGTGATTGGAGGCGACGAAGGAGCGGAATGAGGGAGTCTGATTGCTGGCCGGTCTGTTGGGAGCCGGTAAAGAGTCTCACGGCTTTTGCAATGGTGTCGTGGTGCAACCTGGACTGAATGGAGAAAGTCGGGAGTCTCTGGCGGCAGGGGGATTTGGACAGGTTCTGGCGAGGGAACCTGCCCGCGAGTTATTCAGCCTGCGGCCAAGTGGAGCCTGCCGGAACGATGCAACCACCCGAGAATGGGCAGCACGCCAGCTCGTCGGAGGGCGGTTCGTGAATAACTCAGAAGATTTTGAGTTTCGCCTGTCGCTCCTGCTCGCTGAGTCCGCCCTTGGACTGCTGATTCTGCATTTCGACCTCCAGCGCCTCCTTGATCCGAGCAAGATCCCCAAAGGGCAAAAGCTGCTGGCCGTCGAAAGTTCGCGAATAGCTGGAACCGGTCGGCAGGCGGAGAATCCCAGCATACCTGAACTGCATTTCTCCACCCTCTAAGGCCATGATATTTCCCAAAATCTCCCAGAGGGGCGAAACAGTCTCGCAAAAGCGAACCTGCTTCCCCTCGGCTGTTTCCAGTTCCAGCGCCCATTCCCTGCCATCCTCTTCTGCGGGTAGAGCCTGAATCTGGGAAATGATGTCGTCTGCATTCATCTTGAGTGCAGCGTATGTTGTTGAGCGACGAAATAATGACGGGGAATCGGGGGAGTCTGATTTCGAGATCATC
>QYQL01000070.1 GCA_007280915.1 Verrucomicrobiaceae bacterium
GAACGGTTCGGTTTGTCCTCGATGAAGTCATCGAGGCACTGAAGAAGTTCAGAGTTCTGCCTGTGTGCTAGAGAGATCATTCTTGATACGCTTATAACACCACAGTCGGTCACACGTTCAAACCGTGTGGCCGGCGAGAAACATTACGGCTCCAAGCCCAGCCTGGTGCACGTTCTCTCATAGCTCCGGCGGGCTTTTGAAAGCCCACTCCTCTCCGCGTCGTTCAAGACCATGATCTTGTATCTGCGGTAATCCATAAATTCGATGGGCTTCCAGGAGATCGCTCGCCGCCGCACTCCCTGGCCGGTGGCGGGTCTTTCAAGACCGATTTCCTGCCGCTTCCGTTCAAGCTCGAGTTTGAACTCTCGAAATAGGATTTCGTCGTTCAGACCCAAGTTCAAGTTGAGTGGCGGAAGCGAAACCCAGTTGTCTATGGGTCGAGTTATAGGCAGGTCCACGGTTGACGGGTATTTTGAAGGAAGCAAGCGGTTGAGTGATCTCCACTGTTGGTCGCTACAACGGATCCACGGGCGATCAAAATCCCACACATACCGGTCATTGTAGCGTGCACGAAATTCATAAAAATATGCGCTCGCTTCCAAATGGTTCTGGAACGTGAGGAACAATTTCTGTGACCACCACTCTAAGCCGTCACCCCATTCCGGGAAAATGCGGAGGTATTTTTCGGGGTCCGCATAGCGCCACCACCAGACATTATTGACGAGTAGATCCTCGGTCGCTGCTTCCGGGAAGCGATCCCAAAAGTGTTCCGGCCGGTGAGGATAGCTTTGTTCCACCTCGCCCCTTTTGAACCACCGCCTGAGGTCGGCGGCGAGGACCGAGTTCAACGTTCGTGGAGCTCTGTCGGCGTTGGCTGGATTCGGTCTTCTGGCCATCTTGTATGCGCCAGCATGATCAGCGGCGCACCTCGACGCGAGGCATATCTGGGCCCCGGTGCCCGATAACCCGAGCGGAGTGAAAAGGCCGAGTATATCACGGGCGCCTATTATCCTCGTCGATCTGATCCGCGTGATGGCGGATAACTGGCGCATGAGAAAACACCGCGCACCACCCAGGCCCGCTCCGAGCGGGCAAGCTCACCAGGAGGCCATGCCGCCGCGATGACAGGCACGACAAAGATTTCCGTCCCGAAAAACTCCGGGACGGGGAAAAAACCGGACCAAGTGGTCCACAACCAAGGAGGAGACGTGAAGAAAACGTCACACAACAACGCCGCACAGGTCGCCCCGACCAGTGTTGGAGTTGAAGAACCGGGGCAAACGACAACCGAGGCAGCGGAGGCTCTATCGGTAAACAGTGGGACTCCACCGACTGAAATCGGTGAGGTCCCGAAAGCAGCGAAAGATAAGGCACCCGCTTCGAAGGGAGCCGGGGGCGGTGCCACACGAAAAGCCAAGAAGGATCAGGCCGAGGTAGTCCCGGAGAAACTTTCCGAGGCGGAGGCGCAACAGCTCGCTCAGTTCGAGGAAGCCATTTCCGCGGTCGCCGAGGACGCCAAAGAGGGGTTCGGGAAGACGGCGGGAGCGTTCTACCAGATCCAGACGAAGCGACTCTATCGAGCGCACGGGACATTCACCGCGTATTTCAAGACGAGGTTTGGATACAGTCGCGCCCACGCGAACCGCTTCGCCCAGGCCGGGGAGGTCATGGAAAAAATGTCTCCACGTGGAGACATTCTGAAGAAGCTGGACACCGAGTCCCACTTCCGTCCTCTCACGGCCCTCCTCAAGGAGCCGGAGAAGCTAGAGCAGGTATTCGATCTTCTTGAGGCATGGGATGCGTGGACAGATTCTGACATCCTCCCCGCTGCCATGGTCCACGCGGCCAAGATCTTCATCACCCCGCCAACGGAGGGCACGGATCCGGACAAGACGAAGAACGAGATTAAGGAAGCGTTTACCGCGTTGATCGCGGAGGCGGAGGCGGAACTTCCCGAGGGGAGCCCGAAGGAGGTCAACAAAGTCTTCCAGAGGCTGAAAGAAAGAGCCAAATCACTGGCAATTCGCCGCACTACAGAAATCGAGTGGGCCACGAAGACGTGGAATCCGCTTCAGGGCTGCACAAGGAAGTCCCCAGCGTGCGACTTCTGTTATGCAGCTAGGTTGTTGGCAACCCGTCTCGCCGACATGTATCCCGGACTTGCGAAGAAGAACAAGGATGGCACCTACGCATTCTGCGGGAAGATCCTCCTGCTCCCAGAGCGTTTGGGCGATCCCCTGCTCCACCAGAATCCAGAAAAATATTTTGTGAACTCGACGTCGGATCTGTTCCACCCGGATGTGCCGGAGGATTTTATCACGGCCGTGTTTGATGTGATGGAGAAAGCCCCCTGGCATACTTTCCTGGTTCTGACGAAACGAGTGGATCGAATGGCCGAATTCACCCAAAAACGTTATTGCGATAGTGAGCCCCTGCAGCACATCTGGATGGGCGCGACCACGGAGAATCAGGAGACCTTCGACGAACGAATGCCGCTTCTGAAGCAGGTGGAGGCCAAGGTGCGTTGGTTGAGCTGCGAACCGTTGCTCGGGCCGATCACGCTGACTGAGACGGAGTCTATCGACTGGGTGGTCGTTGGTGGCGAGTCCAATGGCAAACGAAAAATGGAAAAGGCGTGGGCCGCGGACCTCCGCGATCAATGCGCCAAATCCGAGATCGCGTTCTACTTCAAGCAGTGGGGCGACTTCAACGAGGAAGGTGAACCCCAGAAGGGCAAGAAGGTCCAGAAGGGAGCGAAAGGCAAAAAGGGCAAGAAGGAAAAAGATGCCACGCTCGACGGCAAGATCCACCATGACTACCCCGAATAGTGCACCTCACAATCCTGATCGCCGCCATCGCGCGGCGGTCAGGCCCCTCGTGATATATTCGTGGATTAACCTGGCTTGGATGCCCGGAGGCAGGGGCAGCAGCGAGGATGCGACGGTTCAAAAGACTCTCCGTTTCAGTCCGCAACCGTTGGGGGGGCAATATGATCTTTGATCTGACGGACCAACGCAGGCCAGTTCCGAATTTGCCTGCGCCGGCCGGCTCCGATACCGAGGAGGTGGACAAAGCTCGCTTGGCGAAGCTGGATCAATGCCATCTGGCTTCCTTGGAAAATCCACCGGAGCGCCCGCCCATGATTCTTTCTTACAAAGACAAGCGTCTCGGTGAGGCTGGCAGCATCGTGGTCATCCAGGGCAAAGCGAAGAGCGGCAAGACGGCCGTTGTGGGGGCGATCCTTGGTGCGGCTATCGGAGGAACAGGGGATTTATTCGGGCTGGAATCTCCAAACCCGCTCAAGAAAGCCGTTCTCCACTACGATACGGAGCAGAGCCGCTATGAGCATTTCGATGTCCTCGACGTCTCTGTGCGCAAGAGAGCGGGATTCACCGAAATCCCTGATCACCTGCATTCATACACGATGCTTCAACTGGACATCGGCGAGCGCTGGAAAACTGTTCAGGCCGATGTGGAGAGACGATCAAATCAGCACGATGGAGTCCATCTGGTGGTTCTGGATGGAGTGGCGGACTTGGTGAACGATCCGAACGACGCCAGCGGAAGTTTTTCCCTCGTTCATGAATTGCATGCCTTCGCAGACAGGCATCAGTGTCTGATTGTTGTCGTGCTGCACGAGAATCCAGGCTCAGGGAGAAACAAGACTCGCGGCCATCTTGGCAGCGAGATGGAGAGGAAGGCTCGAACATCGATCAGCGTTGAAAAGGACGGCAACTCAGAGATCGTGCAGATGTATGTGGTTGGGGCTCGCAAGTGTAGTTGGCCCAAGAAGGAGGCGGTGTGTTTTGAGTACGACGCCGAAGCAGGGATGCACGTCACGGTGGACAATCCGAACGCCATGGTCGCAGCCGAGAATGATAAAAAAGCCGAGGCTGAGAAGGCCAATGCCCTCCAGGCGCTGGCGAAGAAGGTGCTCACCAAGCCGCTGACCCATGGGGAGTTCGTAAAGGCGATCATGGCGGAGGTGCCGTGCAAAGAATCCACGGCCAAGAGTCGGATCAGGGAAATGTCCGGTGATCTCAAGATTGCCGAAAGAATCGATGGTGGGCTCTATCAGATGGTCGCCGAAGTGGTCGAGGTCAAGGGGCAGGAGGAGGAATTACAACCACTCCCGGCTTTGACTCTTCCCGTTGAAGGGGTCTGAAGTTGGGGGCGAGACGGGTCAACAGGTCAACTTGCATATATGGCTGACCGTTGACCCTGACCCCCGACCCTCCCCGGTTTGGACAGAGGATCCCTCCACCCATGCAAATATAGGTTCCAAATTTGGAACCCAGAGTAGCTGAATGGAATATCTCGGCGGTCAGCGGTTCAAGAAATACGGGGTTGTTGCCTTGCTCCCGGTCTTGGCGATCCCCTTGACTTGAGAAATAGGATCACAAACAGCAGAGGTGGATTCTCCGGTTATTTTTACAATCCTGCCCATGCTGATCCCGTCGGTTGCAGCTTTGATGATTCCGGCGATTTTGATGACCAGCGATGCCTTCTCATCATTGGTGAGTCTCCTACGGATTACCGGGTTAGACTTGATCGCACCGATGCTAATACAGCCTTCATAAAAATAATTGCACATTCCTAATGTTTTTTGTGTACATGCTGGCCCAGATGTCGTATACTAATAGCCATGAAGAACGAATTTCCCCAACTGCTATCGAAGTTAAGACGCGATGCCAAACTGACGAACATCCAACTATCGGAGCTTGCCCCTGTATCCCGCTCATTGATTCCCGGGCTCCAGTCTGGAAAAAGATGTGTGGGCGAGTACCAAGCTCGCAAGCTTGGACTGGCACTTGGCCTGGAGGGAAAGCAGTTAGACGACTTTATATTCAGCGGGATCAACAGATCGAAAGAAAAGGTCCTGGTGGAAGCTCTACCGTATCCCGCTGAATTACTCAACCTGCTGGCACGTCAGTTGCGTAGATCCGGCATCGGTCCAGATATCGTGAGTGAGTGCATGGTGGACGAAGACGCATACGTGTGCACCGTGGCGCTCTTGCTCACAGACGGAACTGAAGCCCGCCTTGAAACGAAACTGGAGCTGGCAGCATGAAAACCACGACACTTTTGACCATCAGGCCCATAAAAAGTGGGTCGGACGATCAGAAAAAAAGTCGCCCGCCGACGGCTAAATCGACGGGCGCAATTAACCCCATAAACATGAGTTACAACAACTATGATAGTACCAAACAATACGGCAAATGTCGAGCATCGACCTATCGTCAATAATAGACAGACAAATGAAAAGCCACTGAACACCCCTGCGGACTCTGCTCCGATCAACATTAAGCATGGTGATCCGAACAGAAGCTGCGAAGTAACTGGTGGGAGTATTGAAGCTGAAATAGTGAGCGTAGGTAGTAAAAAGCCGAAACTACGACGATTCAACAAAAGGCTCGCCATTGATATTGCGAGAAAGCGCAAGGTCAACAAACCTGATATATCTGCCGCTCTGGTAGCCCAAACAATCTATACCTGGCAGAATACCAGAGGTAGGAAGCATGAGATAGACGGCACCCCGGGGGCCTATCAATCAGCGGCAGGCTTGAGCAAGGATCTACCATGGTTGAGTGTGCGAGCAATCGCAGATGCCATATCACGATTGGAAGAGGCTTTCGAAAAAGATTTCAGGGTCGTGCGTAATGGCACCACCGTAAAAAGTTTTTCCTTGAGAAAAGCCCTTATCGAGAAATACATGAACAAGGAGAATGAGGACAGCCTATATTTTCGAGTAGACGACGCTGAACAGTTAGGCGTGTTGAAGGCTCTGCTTATCGGCAACCTGGAATATAGAACGTCGAACAAGTTCAAAAGGGCAGCCAAGGATTTTGCTGGCATGGCATACAACTCCATTTCTGCATCAGCACTAACAAAGAAAGAGAGCGAGAATGATGCTATTGCAATATTCCCTTACTCACGTGAGGAAGTAGCCAAAGCCATGACAGAGTTGAAGGCTTCAGGAGTGTTCAAAAAGCATCCTACAATGGATGGTGTGTTTCGAGTAAACCGCGAAATGCTTTTGACAAACAAAGTAACCGAAAGTGCGGATATATTGCTTTCAGAAACAGCCAAATCTGGGTGTGAGCAAACCGCCAAGCAGTGTGAACAAACTGCCAAGGGTGTGAGCAAACTGCCTATGACTGTGAGCAAACTGCCTAGTTTCCCTCTACTAGATATAGAAGATAGAATGAAAGATAGAGTGGAGTTTAAAGTGTCTGTATATTCCGCTCGTGCTTCGCACTCGCAGAATCTTTGCTCCAATCAAAACATCCAAGAGCAAACCGACAATCAGAGATTGGCCGGATCGGGCTGCGCTCTCCCGTCTGTTGAATGTGAACCTCCCGCTCGCGCTAACGCGCTCGCGAAATACATCCATCCAACCGATTGCGAAATTAAAGCAATGGAGTCGGGATGCAAGTCAGTCGAGGATTTCTTTCCAGGCACTCTGGAAAAGGTGAATAGGATGGTTGCGAAATATCGCGCAATGCTTGAAGCTGGAACACTACTATCAGTAGTTCCGCCAGACGAACAATCGCCTTTCGAGATTATCCTCGACCCTGTCTATGCCGGATGGTTGGAGCTAGATGTGGATATATCGCCCATTACAAACAAGCCAATAGACTACGGCGATATGGAGGAGCAGATCGACTTGGCCATATATTATCTGGACGAGCCTATGGTGCATGATGCTTCCAAGAAGGATCTTGCCGCATTCCGCAGCCTATTCCACCAATACCCTGCCTTGTTGGACATAAATACCCTCAAAGGCGTGTTCGAGCATTTGTGCTTTCTTGAGGATGAACCACCAAAGAAGGTCAAAAACAAGTATGTTCATGACCGCGAATATTTCGCGAAGCGCATACAAACACTAGAGCAGTTCGTCCGCTATTTCCCTCAACTTTTCGCGGAAGCCTATGTCGGCTACGATGATAAGCCCGAGTTCTACAACGGCAAGCCACAAAGGAACTGGGATAGGTTGTTGGATGATAACGAGGGAACAATTCCGGAGCCTTACTGGTCCATACTGGCACCCTATTACAAAGAGGACCAGGCAAACAGGGCAATTGGTCTTGAAGCGGATGACCAATTGGCATCCGCTTCAAACGAGGACCAAGATAGAACACAGATAAAGGACTACAGGCAGAAGTTGCAGATTTGGCCGGAAGATCACGAGGACGACCCCCTATTTATCACTAACGCCAACTTCTGGGCTGATCTGGATATGCAGGATTGCGACGATAATAGACTTAATGATTCCGCGCTGGTATGCGGAGTGAACCAATGAAAGCAAAACATAAAGGAGAGCAAAACAATGAGTTATAACGATTTTGAACGAGGAATTACCTCGGAGCAATTGAAGAAACAACGAGAGCACGAACAGTCGATGACCCGCAGGGATGACATGGTCCGAAAATGGATGGAGAGCGAACGAATACTGGGTATCCTGCGACCAATTCAGGCTCACACGGAGCCGGTGAACCAGATAATCATCAACGATTGGTATACCACGGTAGAAAAGCGCCCATTTGGAACCGTAACTGATGTGAATAGACCCAGCACATGGTTTCATACGCGATTTCCTGAGATTGCTGAAAAGTTCGGCCCTGCTATGCTGGAAGAGGTTAAGGATTCTGGTCCATTTGGCATGTCAGCTCGTTGCAATCCGGTATTACTCAACAAGGACTTTCTGGCAGCAGCACTTGGAGGTGATCGCGGCCTCGGGCACATGGTTATATTCTATCCGCCAGAGAAACGCTTTTACTTCTACGATCCGAGAGTTCTGGCGTTCTGCCCGGCTACTGATGAAAAAATTCAACTTTTGGCATCAAACCTACTCGTGAAAGCGGCCGAGGCATGCTCGCACAAGGTCGACACGCGCCCTTTGGTGGATGAGTTCCGCAAGCCAGCCATTCTCAGACAAATAGTCAAGCTGGCCAAAACCATACTTCAGTCAGAAAACACATTCTTTGAAGGAGAGCACGGTAAGGCGCGCTACATTGACGGCAAACTGGGCCAACCCTCAGATCAGTCAACATGCATCCTATTCGTCAAAAACGTCATA
>QYQL01000185.1 GCA_007280915.1 Verrucomicrobiaceae bacterium
CGCGGAGCCGAATCCGCTGAGCCCGCCCCGGAAGTGCCCGACATGGTGGTTGCGCTCAAAAATCCAGATGAGGAAGCTGACAAAGAAAAGGCCGGCAAAAATCAGCAGGAGCACCTGGACGAGCGACCAGTTGAAAAAATCACGTGAAATGGCAATCCAGTCCGGATGCCATGCGCCCTGCCGCAAAGCGATTCCCGTTGAGGACTGGATGTATGGCTGCGTGAAGTTGACGGTTTGCTCGGCCTCCGCGGTGATTTCGATTTCTCCGATCGCGGCCTGAAGCCTTCCGGCGGCGACGGCGGGAAGGATGTCCTCATACGGGGTTTCAACGAACTCATAGTTCAACCCCGTCTGGAGGGCGACTTCCTTCCAAAGCTTAACGCCAATCCCGTCCCAGTCTCCGTTTTGCGTCTTTGAAGCAAACGGCGGCTTGTCGTGGATGCCGACCCGGATGACATCTCCGCACCGGGCAGGCAGGGATGCAAGAAGGGTCGCCGACAGCACGAGAACGAGAAGCCTCATTCCATGGATGCCCGCGCCAAACGCATGAATCCCGCACCGGTGGCCCGCACGACCAAGTGAATGGTTTGCAAAAGCCACGGCGCGGAAGAAAGATCTCAGCGCTTGGAGAATTGGAAACGCTTGCGGGCGCCGGGCTGGCCGGGCTTTTTGCGTTCCTTCATCCGCGGATCGCGGGTCAGCAGGCCTTCGAGCTTGAGCGAAGCGCGAAGCGTTTCGTCCACCTGAATGAGCGCGCGGCTGAGAGCCAGGCGGAGTGCTCCGGCCTGTCCGTTGATTCCGCCGCCGGTCGTTTTGACAACGACATCGTAGGTGTGGACCGCATTCGCAATCTCCAGAGGACGGAGAATCTGGTTCTGAAGTGAAAGGCTGGAAAAGTAGTCTACAAAGTCGCGTCCGTTGACTTTGATTGCGCCGGAGCCGGACTGCATGCGGAGGCTGGCGACCGATGTCTTTCGGCGGCCGGTGGCGAGGATGGGATTCGATGTGCTCATTCTGGAAAAATCAGGCGGGTTTCGGGTTCTGCGCGACGTGCGGATGTTCGGATCCGGCGTAAACTTTCAGCTTCGTGTAGATCGAGCGTCCGAGCTTGTTGTGGGGGATCATCCCGCGCACCGCGCGCTCGATGAGAAGTTCAGGATGCCGTTCGCGGCGGGCCTTGAAGGTCTCGGTGTGGTGTCCGCCCACATAGCCGGAGAAGCTCATGTAGGTCTTCGCGACTTCCTTCTTGCCTCCGACCGTGACCTTTGAGGCGTTCAGGACGACGACAAAATCGCCGGTGTCCACGTGCGGGGTGAAGATCGTTTTGTTTTTCCCACGGAGAAGATTGGCGGCCTTCTCGGCCACGCGCCCAAGAGGCTGGCCGGCGGCGTCAATGACCCACCAGGCGCGCTTCACCTCCTCGGATTTTGCAGAATAGGTTTTCATCGGTAAATTATCAGGAACCGAAAAGAATGGGGGTTTGCCCGCCCCTTGTCAAACAGGTTGGTGAGAATTTTTCCGTGCCGGTCTTTGGTGCGTGACGATCGCGACCGGCCAAAGCTTGCGGAATCCTTGCGTGACATCCGGATGTGACGGTTGATAGTTGCGGGATGGATGAGTTGAAGTTGCTCGGAGTCGCCCTGGGGCTGGCCAGCCTTGCGGGGATCAACCTGTATCTGACGGTTTTTGTGACGGGCCTCGCGGTCCACATGGATTGGGTGACGTTTTCGCCCGCGCTGCACCATCTGGAGGTTCTTGGGGATCCGATCATCATCGGGGTGGCGGGGTTCCTCTATGTCATTGAATTTTTCGCGGACAAAATCCCCTGGGTGGACACGGCGTGGGATTCGGTCCACACATTCATCCGTCCGGTTGGGGCGGCGGCGCTGGCCGTGACGGCGTTGGGCGACGCGAATCCGGTTTTCGAGATCGTTGCCGCTTTGGTAGCCGGAGGGATGGCGTTGACGTCGCACGTCGCCAAAGCCGGCACGCGGCTTGTGGCGAACGCATCGCCCGAGCCTGTTTCCAATATTGGGCTCAGTCTCGCGGAAGACGGGATTGTTTTGGGAGGGCTCGGGTTGATCGTCTGGAATCCCATCGTTGCCCTCGCGGTGGCGGTTGCTTTTGCCGTCGCGGTCATCGCGCTTTTGCCGCGCCTGCTCCGGGGCATCAGCGCCAAGCTCTGGCTGGCATGGAAAAAACTCAACGCCTTGCCCGAGGATGACAAGGAATCGACACTTGCCCACCGTCTGCCCGGCTCGTTCGAACTCCAGCTCCGCCGGGCACACGCGAGCAAGGCGGAGATTGCGTGGAGCGTTCCGTGTCTGAGCGGAGGAGGCCCGCGCCTTACTCCGAACCTGCGCGGATGGCTCGCCGCCCTCAGCGAGGAGCCTGACAGCATTTTCTTTATTGCGAGAAGTTTCAGCGGAGCGGTGGTTCTGGAGGTGGACGTGAAAGGTGCCCGGGTCGAGCACCGCTCCGGATTCCTCTGCGACAAAATCACCATCACGCATCGCGACGGCTCCCCGCGTCACACATTTCTCTTCGAGTGCGGGCAGACAAAGGTATCCAGGGCGCTTGCGGCGGCGATTGAAAATTGCACCACTTCAGAACAACCGGCCGCTGCGGCTGCGTAGGGTCCGGGTTCAATCCCTCTCGATCAGAAAAATCCCAAGTTGCTCGCCGTCGATTCCGGCGGTGAAGCGGCTGAGGTCGCTCCGGTTTCCTTTGGCAACAACCGTGTTCGTCATCAGATCCACGATCCGGAAGCGCAGGGCATCCGGGAGTCCGAGTGCGTCAAAATCCGGGAAAATCTCGAATTCCGCGCGGTCAGGATTTTTGTAGTTCGGGACCACGAGGATCGTCTGGTCTTTTGAGGTGCGCGCGTAGGCCTGGAGGGGATTTGGGGCTCCGTTTCTTTTGGTCTCCAGCTTGACGATGTTCGCCTTCCGTGTGCTGTCCGGAAAATTCTCAAAGATGCCGGGATACATGCGGCGGATGCGGATGTATTTCTTGATATCCTCGAAGAACGCCCGGTTTGCTGGGGGGGCCATTTGCGACCAGTCGATGGTGTTGAAATACATCACGCCGTCGCTGTCCGGTCCCATCACCCGCGGGTTGTTCCACTCCTCCCCGATCCACCACATGGGGATGAACGGTGCGAAGATGGAAGCATAGGCGAAGCGGACGCGGTTGCCGCAGACGAATGGTTTCGAGTCGTCGTGGTGGAGAAGGTTCGACGTGTAGAAGCGGAACATGCCGCCGCTGCCTTGCGCCTGCAGGGTGGGTTTTCCGATGCCGGTGCCGGAGTGGATCGTGTCCACGATGTTGTTGTTGAGGAGGTATTCCGCATGGTGTCCGAACCGGAGCTTCTGCTCATCGTGCTTTCCTGGTGTGGCGTAGTTGGGCTCTTCAGTCCACCCGTTGACCCCGACCTGTTCGAAGTCGAATGTCTCCATTCTCTTGTTCGGGATCTCCGAGACGATCAGCGGCTTCCTGCCCCGGGCGACAAGCTCGCTCCGGATTTCCTTGAAAAAGTAGCCCGAGGTATTCGGAGCCAGGTCCACGCGGAACCCGTCCGCCCCGGTTTTCTCAATAAATTCGACCGCGGCTTTCTTGAACCAGCTCCGCAAGTCGCGGTTGTTCCAGTCAAATGCGTAGCCGCCCCAGACCTTCCGGAAATCCCCGTCTTTTCGTGCATAGAATTCCGGATGCGACGAAACCAGCGGCGATTCCGGGCGCGTGCCCCAGACAATGATGTCGAAAATGACCCGGATGTTCCGGCGGTGTGCCTCTTCGACGAATTGCCTGACGACAGCGAAGGATTCGTCCGTGGTTGATTTTTCCGTGAGCAATGGTTCGAGGGTGTCGGGGCCAAAATTTCCATAGCCGTTCCCCTTCGATCCCCGCTCGTAAACCGGTCCGATCCAGAGTCCGTTGACTCCCATTTCCGCGTAGTGGTCGAGCGTGCGTGTTGCGGCCTGGAACGTGCCTTCCGGGGTGGCCGTCTCGACGCGCAGTTCCGCCATGATGAGGGTTTTCGTCCAGTCCGGCGAAGAATCCTCCCATTTGACCTGGCTGTCCGGGAGCAGTTTGGGAATGAGTGCGAAATTGTTCACTCCATCGGCTAGGCCGCATTCCGCAACGAGCACGGATAGGGCGATAATAAAGGCGGCCCAACATACGGGAAACCGGGCAAAGGTCGGAGGGAGGGTGATTTTGCTGAGAGGCACGACAAATCAGGAGCACGGTTTCCAGTGGGATGTCAAAGAACATCGCGGGCATCGGCGGGGAAAGTGCTTGCGGCTGCTTTCTTCGGGCCGCTAGCCTCACGCGATGAATATTCTGGTGACCGGCGGGGCCGGGTTTATCGGCTCGCACATGTGCCGGCGCGTTCTGGCCGACGGGCACACGGTTTCGGTCATTGATGATTTCAATGACTACTACGATCCGGCGATCAAGCGGGCGAATGTGGCTGCTTTCGCGGGTGCCGTGCGCGTGGTCGAGGGGGACATCCGGGACCGTGCGACGGTTGAGAAGCTGTTTGCGGAGGGGAAATTCGACGCGGCGATCCATATTGCGGCGCGGGCGGGCGTCAGGCCGTCGGTCCAGGACCCGCAGCTCTACATCGACACGAATATCACCGGCACGCACCATCTGCTCGAAGCCTCCCGCCGGCACGGCGTCGGCAAGTTTCTTTTTGCATCGAGTTCGTCGGTTTACGGTCTGGCGAAAAAGGTGCCGTTTTCCGAGGATCTCCCGCTTCCTCAGACGCTGAGCCCGTATGCGGCCACAAAGCTGGCGGGAGAGCACCTCTGTGGGAACTACTCGCACCTCTTCGGCCTCAAGGTCGTGTGCCTCCGCTTTTTCACGGTTTACGGCCCCGGCCAGCGGCCGGATCTCGCGATCCACAAATTCACCGACGCCATTCACAAGGGGAAAACCATCCCTCAATACGGGGACGGCTCCACGCGGCGGGATTACACCTATGTGGATGACATCGTCCAGGGAGTGATGGGGGCGCTGGCCTACGACGGTGCGCCGTTCGACATCTTCAACCTTGGCGAAAACCAGACCATCGCCCTCACCGATCTGATTCTGGAGATCGAGAAGGCTCTCGGCAAAAAGGCGGTCATCGAGCGCCTGCCGGAGCAACAGGGCGACATGC
>QYQL01000136.1 GCA_007280915.1 Verrucomicrobiaceae bacterium
AGTCGATCTCGCCCGAAAGCGGATCGCCCTCTCGATGAAAACCAACGTGGACCTCGTCCGCGTCAAACCCGGCGAACGCCGGAACGAGGGTAATATACGCGATGTCCTACGCCATGGCGCAAAACCCGCTCCGCAGGTGGATTGGTTTACCGCCGCAATGAACAAGAAGAACTGACGAAAACGAGATATTGAGACTGGATCTCATATTATTCCTTGACGAGTAGGCGGTGCCGCGTCAGGTTCGGGCGCGATGAAAACATGGCAATTAATTGTTGTGGGGATTCTCCTCGCGGGAAACCAGTGGGTTGTGGCGGAGCAAGCTACGAATGGGGAATCCATATTGGAGCGCGATCAAGTGACGGGCGAGTGGATGGGGACGCGGCCGGTTCTGTGCGACTGCGGGATTCAGATTTTCGGCGGCTACACGATGGAGGTCTGGGGGAATACGACCGGCGGAATCAAGACCGGGTCAGTTTATAGCGGCCTTATGAATTTCGGCGCGGAAGTGGACCTTGAGAAAACTGCGGGCTGGAAGGGTGCGAGCGTGAAGACGACATGGCTGTGGCTCAGCGGGCGCGACCCGAGCGCGGACCTCGTTGGAAACTTCCTGGCGGTATCGAACATCGCTGGGTTCAACACGCTGAGGATGTTTGAGCTGTGGTTTCAGCAAAACCTGCTGGACGACAAAATTTCCCTGCGGGCCGGCCAGCTTGCGGCCGACTCGGAATTCATCATCTCCGACTACGGAGGGCTCTTCATCAACGGGACCTTTGGATGGCCGGCGTCCGCTTCAATGAACATGCCATCGGGCGGTCCGGGTTACCCGGTGGGCGGTCTGGGCGCAAGGCTGGCATTGAATCCGGTGGACTGGTTCACGTTTCAGAGCGCGGTTTTTCAGGGGAATGTTTTCGCGCAGGACGTCAACCGGCACGGCTTCCGCTGGAGGCTGGACGCGGAGACCGGCTACACGTTTCTCAACGAGGCGCAATTCCGTTGGAACCACCGGGACGAGGAGACCTGGCTGCCGGGCCAGTTCAAGGCGGGCGCGTGGTTCCAAACAGGCGCCTCGGCCGATGCGCTGGCGGAGAACACGGATTCCGGAAACGCCGGGTATTACGCGATTTTGGACCAGATGCTTTTTCGTGAACCCGGAGAACCGGAGTGTTGCGGTAAGGACGGCAAGGATTTCAAGGCGCCGGTCCGTGTTACAAAGTCCGATCAGGGTCTCGGCTGGTTCGGACGCGTCTCGTTCGCGCCGGCGGACCGCAATTTCATCAGCTTCTATTTTGATTCCGGATTCAACTACAAGGGGCTCATCCCGACGAGGGACAACGATACGGTCGGAATCGGATTCGGCTACGCGGGGCTCAGCAATGGTGCCCGCAACTCGCTTGCGGCTGATGGCTCCAGCCCGACAGGCGCCGAGATGGTTATTGAGTTCACCTATCAGGCGCAGATCACGCGCTGGCTCGTCGTCCAGCCCGACCTGCAATACATCATCAACCCGGGCGGGGCCAACGACCTCAGCAATGCGTTTGTTGTCGGGGGCCGCGCATCGGTGACATTTTAACATGAAGACGCTCGGAAAAATCCACCACCGCAAGCCGCTGGAGATCGTCTCCGTCGCGAGCGATTGCGGGCGCGCGGGCCGGCTGGCCGCGCTGGGTTTTCTTCCCGGGCGCAAGGTTCGGGTTTCGCGTGTCGCGCCGCTCGGAGATCCGATTTCGATCGAGATGGAGGGACAGGAGATCAGCGTCCGCCGTGCGGAGGCGAACCTCATTGAAGTGAAGGAGGTGAAGTGATCGCCGCCGCTCCCGCGCGTCCGGTCCGGATCGCCCTGCTCGGCAATCCGAACACCGGCAAGTCCACGCTTTTCAACCGCCTGACCGGCCTTCGCCAGCACATTGCGAACTACCCCGGGATCACCGTCGAAAAAAAGACCGGGGCCATGGTGTTGTCCGGCCGGCAGATCGAGCTGATCGACCTTCCAGGAACCTACAGCCTCGCGGCGGCATCACCGGACGAACGGGTTGTCATGGACGCGCTGGGCGGACGCTTCGGACATCAGGCTCCGGACCTCATCGTCTGCGTCGTGGATGCCACCAACATCAAGCGCAACATGCTCCTTGTTTCCGAGGCCGCCGAGCTTGGGATCCCGATGGTGATCGCCCTGAACCAATGGGATGCCGCCAAAAGGAACGGGCTTCAGATCAACCACGAACTTCTCGCCGACCGCCTCGGGGTCCCCGTGGTTCCGACCGTCGCCAAGCGCGGCGGCGGGCTGGAGGAATTGAAAAAAGCCGTCGGTCACGCCCTCGCCGAACCGCGCCAGATCCCGCGCATCCTCTGGCCGGAATTCATTGAGGAATCCCGCGACCTCGTCTGTAATGGACTCGAGCAGGAGGATGTCACCGGCCCCGAGGCGCTGCGGATGATTTTTGATACCGATAGCGCATTCGCGGACAAGATCGGGCACAAGGACAAGCTGCCCGGCCTCCTCAAGGCCGCCCGCGAGGTCATCCGTTCGCACGGAATGAATCCCGCCTCGGCGGAAGCGGTCCTGCATTACCGCCATCTGGAGGCGCTGCTCGACGGAGTGATCGGAGGCGACGGGCGCGTCGCCCGCACGCGGAATTCCGTGGACGCGCTTCTTCTCAACAGGTTCTGGGGCACGCTGATCTTCTTCGCCGTGATGTATGTGGTCTTCCAAAGCCTCTACGCCTGGGCCGGACCGCTGATGGATCTCATCGACGCCGGAACGTCCCTGGTGCAGGGCGCGGTCTCCCCGCTGCTCGCGGGAACACCCGTGATCCAGAGCCTCGTCACCGACGGCATCATCGCGGGTGTCGGTGGAGTCCTGATTTTCCTGCCGCAGATCCTCCTCCTGTTCCTGTTCATCGCGGTGCTCGAGGACACCGGATACCTCGCGCGCGCGGCATTCCTCATGGACAAGCTCTTCGGCTGGTGCGGGCTCAACGGGAAAAGCTTCGTGCCGCTCCTCTCCGGCTACGCGTGCGCGATTCCGGGCGTGATGGCGGCGCGCACGCTCGAGGACCCGAAGGCCCGCATCACCACGATCCTCATGACGCCCTTCATGAGCTGCTCCGCGCGGCTGCCGGTCTATGTCCTGCTTATCGGTGCATTCGTCGAGCCGGCATACGGACCGATCGTTGCCGGGTGGGCGCTCTTCGTGATGCACTTCGTCGGCGCGGCCGTCGCCATGCCGCTCGCGTGGTTCATGAACAGGTGCATTTTGAAAATCAAGGCCCAGCCGTTCATTCTGGAGATGCCCGACTACCGGGTCCCCACCTTCCGAAACGTCTTCATCCGGATGTGGGAACGCGGCCGCGAATTCGTCATCCGCGCGGGCACCGTGATCCTCGCATTTTCCGTGATCATCTGGGCGCTTCTGTATTTTCCGAGATCGGAATCCGTCGCGAAAAATGCGCGGGAGACATTTGTTGCCGCCCAGTCGGCCACGATGCCGTCCGTCGAGGTGGCCGCCGCGCTCGCCAATCCGGACTCCGAACTTTCTCTGAAACTTTCACACCGGATCGACGGGGCCTATATCGAGCAGAGCTACCTCGGACGCTTCGGCAAAGCCGTCCAACCGGTCTTCGACCTCGCCGGCTTCGACTGGAAAATTACTGTCGGCATCCTCTCCAGCTTCCCGGCTCGTGAGGTCATGATCGCGACGATGGGAATCATCTACAACCTGGGGGCGGACGTGGACGAGGGATCGGATGACCTTCGCTCGATCCTTGCCCAAGAAAAATGGCACGACGGCCCGAGGGCCGGACAACCGGTCTATTCCCTGCCAGTCGTTCTCGGGCTCATGGTCTTCTTCGCCCTCTGCATGCAGTGCGGCGCGACCGTGGCCATCGTCGCCAAGGAGTTGAACTGGGGCTGGGCGGCCGGGTCCTTCGCGACCATGACCGCCCTCGCCTGGGTCGCCGCCGTCATCATCTACCAGATCGGGAGCCGCCTGTGATCGAATACCTCACCATCGCCGTCGCCATCGCCGCCGCCGTGGCCTACCTCATCGTGCGGGCCGTGCGGAAATCGCGTCAGCGTGCGGATCAAAACGCCTGCTCCGGCTGCCACTGCGGCAGGAAGCCCTGACGCAGCGCAAAAATCCGCCGCCACGAAATCTTTTGGCAGAAAAAGTCGGGCACCTCGGCGATGTGCCCCTACCATCGGAACGCTGGCGCTTCGTCCGAGGCCGGTAGGGATGGCTCGCCGTCCATCGATGCCACCCGTTTCTGTGTCTAAATTTTGACCTGCCGCCGCTCCATGCCTGCTAGGTAGTGTTCACGAATTAAAGGTTGTACAAAAGGGAGAAGGAATGCTTCAAACTTGGGATGGCAAAAACGAAATCCCGAAGATTGATCACCGATGAAGTGTGGCAGGTATTGGAAGAAGCTCTTATTGAGGCCAAACATTCGCGGGCAGGAGCCCCAGGAAAACTCAGCGACCGAGATTTTCTTGAGGCGCTGCTCTACCTCAACCGGGTCGGTGCACCATGGCGGGATATTCCCGCAGATCTGGGCTACTGGCATGCGGTGTATATGAGATTTCGGCGCTGGGAAGCGCGAGGGGTCTGGCATCGGCTGTGGAGCAACTTGCAAACAGATCGCTTTGCTCAAGCTCGGGATCTGTTTATGGACTCCACGACCAAGGGCTACGACGCTGACCGTATCCGTGAACGTTTGGCGCTCGACGGAATCCAACCCGTCATCCCCCCCCATCAGTTCGCGAAGCAAAAAACTTTCTTACGACAGAGAGCTCTATCGGCAGCGCAATCGCATCGAGCGCTTCTTCAACAAGATCAAAGCCTTTCGCCGCATCGCTACCCGTTATGACAAACTGCGCAAAACCGTCTTCGCCGCCCTCCACCTCGTCTCGGCTTTCCTCATCGTCAAGAATTCGTGAACACTACCTAGAGCGGTTTAAGCAAAGTCATGGCCAGATACATCGTTGTAGTCGCCTCGCTCTGTCGAGGCGCAGCAGCAGCACGGCGACAGAGCGCCGTGGCCACAGTAAATCGGAAACCGCTCTAGCGCGCGGGCAACACGGGACCGCGGGTGCGGCAATCGAACTGCGTTCGAATCTTTTTGCTTCGCAAAAACTCCACCAGAGGTATCTGGTGGAGCCTAGGGGATTCGAACCCCTGACCTCCTCAATGCCATTGAGGCGCTCTACCAACTGAGCTAAGACCCCGAACTGTTTTAAGATGAGATACTTACAGCGATTTTATCGGACCGTTTAAAAAGCCCTTGTAACCCGTTTTTGTAACCTGTAGGTTGCGCATGTGAAGACAGCAACCCCACAGGCTGAAAAGCCGGAGTTTCAAAAGACTGATGTTCCGTGTCTCTATCGGTATTCATCGAACGGCGTGTATTATGCACTCGTAAAACACGAGGGCAAACAAAAACGCGCTTCGCTGGAGACCACAGACAAGGCGGAGGCGAAAAGGAAGTTGGCCGACTTCCAGCGGGATCTTGGCAAGGTGGATACCTCCCAAGGCAGGATCACCCTGCGGGAGCTGTGCGCAAAATATCTCGCCACGGTTCAGAATCAAGCTGAAGCCACGGTCTACCGCAAAGAGCATATCGTCGAGCGATTGCTAGCCGATTTTCCGAGGGGAGCTGACTGCCAGATTGGAAAAATCAAGCAATCGGATCTGGAAGCTTGGCTTGCCGGTTACGAATTCGGGCCCGCCTCGCACTTGCTCTACCTGCTTCTGCTCAGGGCGCTCTTTAATATGGCGGTGAACGACAAGCTGATTTCCGAGTCGCCAGCCGCAAAAATCCGTCCCCTGAAGGCAGTCAAGCCGATCCGTATCACGCCGTCCTTTGACGATTTCCAGGCGATCATTGCCGACGTTCGCAAGCAGAAATTCAACGCCGACGCGGAGGAGAGTGCCGATTTTCTTGAGTTCTTGGGCCTGATTGGTGTCGGGCAGGCAGAGGCCGGCGGAATACAGAGGCAGCATGTCAATGTAGGCAAGAAGCAGCTCACATTTTTCAGGCACAAGACGAAAACCCCATACACAGTTCCCATTTACCCGCAGGCGGAAGCTCTTGTTGCCAAACTGATCCGCAAGCCGGACATGAAGCAGGACGACACGCTCTTCCAAATCAAGGATGCCAAGAAAGCTCTAGCGGCAGCCTGTGACCGTTTGAAGTTCCCTGCCTACAGCCAGCGGGCTTTCCGCCGGATGTTCATCACCCGCTGCATCGAACTGGGCGTGGACGTCAAGGTCATCGCCAAGTGGCAGGGGCATCAGGACGGGGGCAAGCTGATTCTTGGAACCTATAGCCACGTTCGGAACGAGCACGCGGAAGAGATGGCCAAAAAATTGGCGACGGAACATCCTGCTGCTCCAAATCCGGGAAAATCCGAGCCGCGAAGGCGGGTCAATCTGGTTCCGAAGCCGCTGTAAAATCGCTGGGGCGACGTTTTTAAACGTGCGGGCGCAAAAAGTTGATGCTCTCACGCCTAGTCTTACTTTCTCTGTGCGTGGCTCCCGACAAAATGATGTCTGGAGACGCAAAAATATCTTGCAAGATTTTTGCGGTTGTATACGTTCCATTCCCGAGACGAGTCGCTTTCTTATTCGATCTCCCGGATAGCACTTATCCGGTGATTAGTTGAACAAGGTCTGCTTTCGGGCAGCCAGGCATATTGCCAACTCATGCGGTGGGACGTGGATCTCTAGCATGTAGTGATTTAAATCCACGGGGTTTCTGCGCTGGGACCAATGTAAACCGGCTAATCCCGCTCTTCGGAGCACATACAAGAAAGACATGCAGACAAAAATAATCGGTCAGCCCGCAAGGTTGGCTTACAAACTCAAGGAAGCCGCCCAGCTCGTCGGCGTCTCTGAGATCTCAATCCGTCGAGCTATTGAAAAAGGCCAACTGCGCGCGTGCCGCGCATTCCGTCACCTTCTGATTCCCGCGACGGAACTGGAGAAACTCATCGGGGGGAACGTATCGAAATAGGAAAAACTCAGAACAGCGGCGGCTGGGACAGACCCTCAGCCGCCGCCAACCAAAACAATATTATGCAAACATTTATCAATCCGACTTTCAAAGACAGCCGACTGCGACACATGGCCTTGTCTTTAATAGTTACCCAAATGCTTCTCACCCTCCTCATTCCCACCCCTCACCATGAATAAATCTCAGGCCGAACGACAGGGAACAGCCATCGCAGAAGCGATCCGTATCCAGACCTTCAAGTGTGGAGGGGCAGCCCATGTCCTCGTGGGCAGATGGCTGAGGCACCGCAGCA
>QYQL01000104.1 GCA_007280915.1 Verrucomicrobiaceae bacterium
GCATCTGCCGAGGCCAGAATTGGCGGTCGTGTCGCGCTGCCCCGCGGTGAAGTTGTGAGTGCCATTTTCGATGCGCTGACCACAAATGAAGCTGTAGTCGTTACTGGCGAGGCGGGCAGCGGCAAGTCCGTCGTGACGAACCAGGTTTTTGTGGCCACCTCTGCCGGAAATCTAGGACTCGCCTTTCGTGCCGAGACGCTCGCCGAGGCGCACCTTGCTACGGCGTTCCACGGGCTCGGCAGCAACCTTCGCGACGTGGCGCGACTGTTCACGATGCATCCCCGGAAAGTGCTGTGGATCGAAAGTGCTGAGCGCCTGCTGGAAAAGGACGCGGGTCAGCGCGAAGCTTTCTCGGATTTGTTGCGCCTCTTCACCCAAGCCAGCGGCTGGAAGGTGCTCATCACATGCCGTGACTATAGCGTGGAGACCTTTCGATCGGTATTCCTCGAGCGTTCAGGCGTGCGCAGCGAAGTCGTTTCTATCCCGCGGCTCTCGGACGAAGAACTCGATGAAGTGCAGCGGCAACTTCCCGACTTAGCAGCACCCTTAACCATTCCGGCGATTCGTCAGATCGCCCGAAATCCTTTTTATCTCGACCTCGCGGCACGCATGACTTGGTTGGCTGATGTCCCCCCGCCAGCAAATGTTCGAGCGTTTCGCGATAAAGCGTGGAGGGAGGTGGTTTGCCGCGAAGACGAAGTTGTGGATGGTCTGCCTCTGGAGCGCGACCGCACGATGGTGGAGGCAGCGCTTCGAAGGGCGCGCGCTCTCACGCCGTATGTGAGTGCCGACGGTCTGCCGGCCAAGGCGCTGCAAAGGCTCCAGCGCGATAGTCTCCTTGTTCCCGATCCGAGCGATCACACTCGGTTCGCCCCCGCTCATGATGTTTACGAAGATTGGGCGCTCCTTCGATGGCTTCAACGGCTGCACGACGAAGAGCAGGGGGTGAGCGCCATGTTCTTCAACCGGGTCGAAACGCACCCGGCAATGCGTCGCGCCTTTCGCCGGTGGCTCACGGAACTATTTGAGTGTGAGCCCGCGGAAGCTGATCGCCGGGTGGCTGAGATTCTTGGCGACGCAAATATAGCACAGCATTGGAAGGACGATGCTCTCGTCGCGGTGCTGCAATCATCTGAAGGAAGCGCGTTTCTATCGCGAAGTGGCACACAGCTTCTCGCCAACGACGCGGCACTGCTGCGTCGTGCCGTTCATCTGCTTCGCGTGGCGTGTCGGAGAGTCCCGCCTGGCGTAGATCCTACGTCGAAGCATTCTACGCTGCTGCTGCTTCCCGATGGCCCAGCTTGGGACGTCATGCCGGTGGTTGTCGCGAGCGCTTTGCTGGGACTCAAACCGGCAGACATTTTGTGGTTATTGCGTTTTCTTGAGGAATGCGTGACGCGCCGCGATCTTCCGAGTGCGTCGGCCACCGCGATTGGGCTGCTCGCGAAGTCGCTGCTGGAATCTGTAAATATCATCCAATACAGCCATCAGCGTCCATTTAAGGAGCGCATTTTGCGCGTCATGCTCGCGGTGCCGCACACGGTAGAGAACGAACTGCGCGCGATGCTCAACAAGGCGCTCTCCGAAGGGCAGCACAATTGGGCGGAACGCACCTTGCCCAAACTAATCTGGGATCACTTCTCCGGCGACGAACTCTGCCGGCAGTTTCCCGACATGACATTACGTGTCGCCGAACTTCGGCTCGGCTTCAGCCCGCCGCCGGATGCGGAAGAACGTGAAGCTCGCTGGCGCACCTACGGTCGCCTCGATGTGCCAGATGTCTTCGGTGCTCGTGGCAGGACTTCGATGGATGATTATCCCGCCAGCGCGTGGCAAGGTCCATTCGCTATCCTCCTCGCGCACATCCTGAACGCGGCATCGAACTGGTGCTACGCCTGCTCAACCACGCATGCGCGACTTACGCTGACTATGAGCAGGACATCATCGAAAAACCAGTGCAGGTGACTCTTGAGCTTGAAGACGGCATGAAGTTGTCTCAATGGGCGAATCCTCGCCTCTGGGGCATGTATCGGGGAATGAGCGTCGCCACACACACCCTTGAGAGCGCGCTCATGGCGCTTGAGGAGTGGTTGCTTCAAAAAGCGGAACGAGGCGACGCAGATACGATGGCTGTCTTTTCACGCCTGCTACGCGAGTCGAACAACGTTGCAATCACAGCGGTGCTCGCGGGCGTCGCCATCGCCTACCCCTACTATTTCGGTGCTGCGGCGATCCCGCTCCTTACTTGTGAAGAGCTTTTTCACTGGGACTTTAACCGGGCCTTTCACGACAGGGCGAACCTTAGCGGCGCGATGGGGGTAATGCTCCCGAGCATTCCCGACCACATGGTTTTCGCGCACGAGCGCCGCGAGTCAGGGAAACGGGAGCATCGGCAGCGGAGCTTGGAGCACCTCTGTCTCCAACTCCAACTCACCCCCGCGCGGGAAAAGGTGTGGGCGATTCTTGATGGATTCCTAGCGGCATTACCGTCAGCGGATCAGCAAAACGACGGGCACCGGCAATGGCGGATTGTGCTTCGTCGAATGGACTTCCGACATTTTGAGGTCACTGAGCAGACAAAGGATGGCGAGGTGTGGCAGGCCGGAGGCTTTGACCAAGATTTGGAGGAGTTTCGGCAACGCGACATGCCAGCTCATCTGGAACACGAACAACGGATGGGGCTGTTCGTTTGGGGGATGGGAGTTTTTACAGGTCAGAATCAGATCGCAAATCCGCCGTCTATATGGCGTGAGAAACTCGCAGCAGCTCGTGCTCTTCTCCCGGAGGAAGACGATACGCCCAGAATGATGCGCGGCTCTGGAAGACCGCATATTGCGTCTGTATGTATTCGCGACCACTGGGAGGAATTGTCCACCGAAGAACGCGATTGGTGCATTGAAACTGTCTGTTCCGAAGTCGAATTGACGTTCGCCCCTGGTGCATTGGGTGCACACGTCACACCGATGGATCCTTTAGCACCGTGTGCCATGATCATCCCTTTCCTCGTTGCTTGTGACACGGATCCGGTGCGACGCCCGCGATTGCTCCGCTGTCTGGCGAGGGTGACGTTGCATCCGTCCGGCGAGGCGACACAATTTGCCGCACAAGGCATTGGTTGCTCACTTCTACCAGCAGACCGCCCGCTGGCGCTCGCCTGTGTGGCGGCGATGGTCGCCCGCGTTACTGAGTTGGCCGCATTTCTAGCGCAGCAGCGCCTGCTGCCATGGAATGAGCGGGAGAAAGAGGAGGGCTTCGAGTCCTCGCTCCTCGACCGATTATGCACGTCCATCGAAGAAGGCCTGCCGCTCGATGAGAACGCCCTATTGAGCGTTGACTGCCGACACTATCCCGGTTCGGGAGTTTTGCTGCCCTTGCTTGCACTCTTTGTCGAGCAGCCGAACGACTCTCTCTCCTGCAAGTTCTTTGAGCATATCGCAACGGTGGCGGCCGCCTCATGGCACTGCGATGTCCAGCGCCATCGAACCGGGAATAGCAGTGACGAAGAAAAAGATGATCTACGCTACGGTTTGCTCCACCAAGTCCATCACGCCCTCGCTCGTTTTACCCTGATTGGACCTGAATCCTCAGCGAAACCGGTGGTCGCATTACTCGTCGATGCCATACCTGGGCAACCGCAGGAAGCCGCGGATTTTCTGAAATGCCTCATCAGCGCCGAAGCTCAGCTCCAGACCACCGGGCGCTTTTGGCTGCATTGGCAGGCTTTCGCGGACGCCTACATAGGGCATTCCCTCGGCTTACGTGCCGACGACGAGCACAGCGATACCGCAGAGCTACTCAACATCATCCTACTCGGTATCGAGTGGAAGACTGACACACATGATTGGAAACCGTTGCATGGTCAGCGCGAGCGGATACTCCATTTCTTTGAACAGTTGCCGGCCAGTGCGCGCGCGGTCTCAGCTTTCACGGCTATGGTGAATCGTTTCGCCAGTGAATTCCTTCCCGCATCGTTGCCTTTGCTTGCTGAAAAACTGGTGGCGCAGTCCCCCGGCGGACTGCTCAGCCGCTTCACACTCATGCAACTGGAAGAAGCATTGAGCGGATTGGTTTATTCCGGCGCTGTCGAAGTGCGGCGCGACCCTGTGCTTCAGAGCGCCACCATGACCATACTGGACTGCATGGTCGAAGCTGGCTCCAGCGCCGCATTTAGAATCCGCGATGATTTTGTAACGCCGCTTCGCTCGTGACCAGAATCGATTCGCTGGGCTGGTGAAAACGGGGCAGGCGCTCAGAGCGCAAAGTGACGCCCGATCTGCCGGGATGTCGATCAGGACCACCCCTCGCTTTTGCCACCGTGCGAGGATTTCGCTGCGCGCGAACCCCTCCCAGGCATGGCGGACGATCCCACGCTCGCCGGTGACCTCGCTGCCGGGCTTGTAGGTTTTCCCCCGAAACTGGAACGTCGCGCACATACAGTCGGACAGAGAGTGATGATCATTTCCCGGCAAGGAGCCGTCTCAATTTGGCAAGCAGGCTCCTAACATCGCCACCATCGGCCAACTTGGACTCCAACTGATCCAAAACGCCGACGGCTTCTTTGATCCGCTGTGATGGAGACGGCGACTTGGACACTTCCACTTCCTTCTCCTCACCCAGCAACTCGTCCACCTTTACCGCGATGGCCTCGGCTGTCAGATTGTGGCCACCCTTGGTCGCCGCCTTTAGGGCATCCCCATAGATTTTGACTCGCTGCTCTGGTTCCTCCACTCGCGCCAATTCGCGCAGATGGCTTTCCTTATCCGGGAGTGGTAGTCCTTTTTTGGAAACAATTGTTTCCATTTCCGAGCGGACCCGTCCTGCGGTGATCAGCCGGTTGGCATATTGGCGGGTGAGGGAATGGACGTTCTGACAATACTCTTCAAACGTCGCAAACCCAGCGCGGTAAAGCCGACGCTCACGGATTTCAAAGAGGGCGGTGGCAGCATCCACCCCCGCCCGCATCCCGGCTGAAACAATTCCGTCAAGCCGATCGAAATCCTGCTGCTCCGTCTGGGTCAAGGGGGCATCAAGTATGACTGTCTTCCGGTAATCGTAAAAATGCTGCGGGAACTCCCGAATCCTGAGTGCGGGGTCCCACTCATCCCACTCTCCGCCGTGGGGATCTTGGAACTTTATGGGAACCCCGTTCTTCTCCGGACGACGCCCGAGTTGCTTGACGAAGAACGCCACACCGCATTTTCTGCACTTCTCCCGCATCTGTTCGACCCATACGAGATCGAAGGGGCGCACAAATTCCGGGTTCCCTGACTCCCCGCCGATAATCATCCAGTGGATGCCCGTGAGATCCAGTTTCCCGGGAGGGATCGCCTCCCAGAGCGGTTCCAACGAAAGCCCCCGCACGGCCGCAGGAACGGCTCGCAGTTCATCAACCCGGTGAAGCTTGTCCGGCCCGGTGACGGTTGTCATGCAGCAGACATTGTCTGGAAACCCACCGATCCTCTCCCCGAATTCCGCCATTTTGTCCGGGCGTTTGGTCAGCCACAACCACATGTGGCGCCTTCCTTCCTGGGACTTTATCGGGGAGATCACCTCCCTTTCCAGAAACTCAAAATCGCATTCCCGGCTGAAGGCATCGCCCATGTCGCTGACAAAAACCAGCCGGGGAAGTCCGGATATCCACGGGCGGGCAGGGTCTTTCTTTCCCAAGATGTCCTTCGCGCCCGCCATTTTCCAGACTCTGCCCTCAAACGGCGTGACCCGCTCAAAAGTGGGGGCATACCCCTTGTTCAAAATGTTTCCAGGTTTGAGGATGTTCCGTCCTTTGTTGAGATGCAACGTTGCCGCGTAGCAGGTAACCGCCATGCGGATCGCTGCCTCCGCCTTCTTTGCGGCTTCCGCTCCCTGCTGGGCTTTGACCTCCTTCAGAAAGACTTCTCGGAGGTGCCAGATGTTGGTGGTCGTTACGGCGCGGGAGTGACCTTCCTGTGGAGACTTGAGCCGACGGAACGCATCGTCAGCTAAGCGCTGGAAGATCTTTCGGCTCTGTCCTGCTTTCCAGGTGCAGACTTCGCCAATGGCATGGTCAATGGCCTCCAGCACCTCGGCGGGCTCAGGGAACAACTCGCACCCCAAGCACCCCATGATGGGATTGACCGTCGAGTGACACCACTGGATCGTTGTCGTGAGCGACATCACCGCCTTTCTATGCAAGGGCCTTCGCTCAAGCAATGCCGCAAGTATCAAAATCCCCGAGAGAAAACGCCCCCTGCCCCGAACATGAGGGAAGGAAGCCGCTCGGCAATCGGCCACCGGGGTGCCCAGCGCGTTATATATCCATGGAGACGGCATTTACGTCTCCGCCAAAAATATGAAAATCATACACATGCTAAAACAAGCCGCCTGCACGGTTGTTGGGGCCGCCGTCCTCGCCGTGGCGCTGGTAGCTGCCGTCATCGGGCTTCTGCTTGGAGACCGATCAATCACCCTGTTCCCGCCGGAGGACAAGCCATGAGAAAAAAACAGCAAGAGACCACGACCCTCACCCAACTCGTGTTCTGCCTGTGCGTAACCCTCCTGGAGTTGACCGCAGCGGCACTCAACCCGGTGTGGCCGGGCGGGATGGACTACGTGAAAATCAACGTCCTCCTGTTCTGCATCCTGTTGCCGGTCGTTCTGGTCGGGAGCCTGGCGCTCAACGCCTACCTGCTATGGACACGCTAATCCGCATCATCATCCAATGGTTGTCGCGGGTGTCCGGCATGGATCACCTCACAATGATGAAGACCAAGCGGAAGCCGCCGGGAGGGTGGAAAGGGAGGTGCCGGCCGTCATGAAAAAGACCGCGCTCCGGGCACTGCGTAAACTTTGGCCGGTGGCAGTGCCGGACAAGAAAATCGTCCAGGCTAAAAAGGGCCAGGTCGTGCTGCCTCTCCGGGGGCTGTGCCAGTTGGATTGCTGGAGCTGCGGCCTCACCGCCGCTTACAGCATTCTGGACTACTTCCGCCCCGGCCAGCACTCCATCCGGGAGTTGCGGAGATACTGCGACCCCGACCCCGATGAAGGGCTGGGTCCGTCAGAGATCAGTGCCGCCCTGCGGAGGTTCGGGCTGAAATGCAGGATCACGAGGACGCTCAACAAAGTTTCCGTGGATGCGGAGATCCGCAGGGGAAACCCGATTCTGGTGGGAGTGGAGGGTGATCTCCTCGGGTTTGATGACGACCACTGGATGGTGATCCACGGAACGGCTGCCGGGGAGGTGCTCCTCGCAAACTGCCTCTACGCCGGCAGATCGTCCCAATGGGTGAGTTGGAGCTGGCTCAAACCCGGCTTGGAGCCTTCCGGCTGGGGCATGGTCGTGTCCGGGTAAAACATTCCCTGCACGCTACGCCCCGCAGGGTGTAGCGTGCGGGGGTGTTTTTTAACTGCCAGATCCGATGAGCTATCTGGTTCCGCAGGCTCTATCTGAGCGCCCTCACCTCCAGCGCGATCTCCCGCCATGAGGGGGAGTGTTGTTCCTCGCGCTGCCAGCGAGTCATGAAATTGCGCAGTGGTCTCTGACGGAATCCCCACCGACCCTTCTTGCGCTGGGCGAAGAAAACCACCTTCTCCCGAGTCGCATGGACTACGCCGATGACTTTCGCGGTTTGTTGCTGTCCGGTCTTGGATCGCCACGTGGTATTCAGGAGGCCGAAGTCCACGATGTCTTCTGCAGAATCCGGCAGCAGCAGACGCGCTCCCGGCCGCAGTGCCCTCCGCGTCACGGCAGGACCTTTGGATAGTCGCAACGCCCCATCCCGTTTCGTGCCAAGCACCCACAGGATCTGAGGGCTGCCTCCTTCAAGGACAAATACGAGCCTTTGACCAGGCGTCAGCCCGAACTTCCCAACAAGCTGGCTCGAGTGACGAAGCGAAGGAGGTTCGACAAACGCTATTTCAAAGCCGTCGCCATGGCGCTTCGCCTGCAGGAGTTGAAACCTGATGCCTGTGCCCTCGAACTTTCGGTTCAGAAAGCTGACGCCATGGCCTGAATGGGGATCGAATTGCGGAGCCACGATAATGACACGCCTCGCCGGCTGGATATGAGTTAGTTCCTTTCCGAACACGCTCTTGAACATCTGTTCCAGCGGTGACTCGTCCACGCGAAGGTCGTCGGAAAGTGCCTCTACCGTGACTTCCTCGTATTGCGATAGATATTCCAGAGCTTGGCCAACCGCCGAACGCAATGCGGTCTCATTCTTTATCTCGATGATCACCAAGCCTGCTTCGGCATCCAGCGCCACCAAATCCGCCACCCGGCGAAGAGCGGATTCCCGGCTCACGACTGCAAGCCGTTCCCCGCCCGGCAATACCGGGTGAGCTAGGAACCATTTCTCGAACTCGCTTTCCCTCCATGGCTCTGGCCTTGGGTCCTTCATGCGGGGCGGGCAGAAGCGTTAGATTGGATGTTGAAGATCGAGGCGGCTGCCATACGGAAGATTCATGCTAGGTAGGGTTGCTATTTCAGAGCCAGCTAAAAGAAACCACCCCCGCAAGCTGTGGTGGCTTCTTCGAGCCGAGGCGATACCGGAATTCTATCTCGGCATCCAACCCGGCGCTGAGTCCACACGGAATGGCCTAGTTCTTGGCCGGTGCGGGTCGTTGAGCATCCAAAACCACAGCAGCCCCATGACGACCAGACATGGCAGAATGACCCGCCGCAGTTCGATGATCGCTTCGGCGAGGACGCCGGCCACAAACCCCACGACCGCGAGGATACTCACAACGACCACTTTCAATATGTTCATGCAGATTCCGGCACAGAAAGCCCGGCATGCAGACGAGTGAGTTTCTTCGGCCATACCCTCAATCCTCCATGACGACCGCCAGCTTCTTCGTGGCGAAATCGAAGTAGGTGATGTTGGCAGTCGCCTCGTTGGATACGGGCTCGGCCAGGCTGATCGCCATCTCCGCCGCCTCATCCGGGTCCGCCTGCTTGGCGATCCGGCGCAGGCAGTATTTCATCTGCTTCTCCCTCTCTTCGCTGAACTCGTAGCAGTCCTCGTCCATCAGGTCG
Source organism: Verrucomicrobiaceae bacterium (assembly GCA_007280915.1). Taxonomy (GTDB): domain Bacteria; phylum Verrucomicrobiota; class Verrucomicrobiia; order Chthoniobacterales; family Terrimicrobiaceae; genus QYQL01. The sequence goes on from QYQL01000104.1 coordinate 9,014, forward strand.
TTGTAGTCCGTATGCTGCTTCGTGGTATACCTGTTGGCACACACGAGCGGAAACTCC
>QYQL01000082.1 GCA_007280915.1 Verrucomicrobiaceae bacterium
TCACACATCAGTTCGATGTGCTCGATGGCGGGAGCAGCCTCCCGCTTGGCATCCCCGGTATTCGCCCGGAAAAATCACACCATAAAGGCACCAAGACACAAAAAGAGAGGTTGTCCGCTGCAGGACGCGAATCCTCCGTTTGCTATAACCTGCTGAAAATCCGTGTCTGCCTGTCCATCCGTGGTTCCAATTCTGTTTTTAGGATAATCTGCGAAAATGCGCGCTCATCTGCGGTTTCTAGGTTGATTCTCCTTCGCTCCTTCGCGGGCAATCGTCGGTATCGTGTTAAACCAAAATTCCGCAGTTGAACCACTAATTTTCACTAAATGCCACTAATGGACAGCATGTTGCGAGTTAATCGACCATTCACCTGCGGAGTGAATGGCTTGGAATGTCCGTTCCTGGTCTATGCCCTTCCATCTGTGTGAATCTTGTTAATCTGCGGTTAAACCTTCTGCGGTTTTTAGGTTAAAAAGCAACCGGGGCCTGGCAGACAAAATTCTCGCAGAGGTAGAGCCGCGACCCGCTCTTGGAGGGCTTCATTTCCCGAATCGCCGGATTGTTCCTCCCGAAGAACTCGACCGCTTCGGGCGAATCCAAAAGGATCACCGCCGTGTGCGGACGGAATTTTTGCGACAGCTCGGCCAGAAGCGGCTCCGCATCATTCCGGCTTCCCGCAACCACCGACTGGGAGGGAGGGCTGAGAGCGAAGTCGAGGGCCACGAGCATTTGGGGAACGGCGGACGGGATGCGGTCCATCTGGATCGAGTGTGACTCGAGAATTTTCCGCGCGGATTCTTCGTAGGACGGTTCGCCGATCAGACGCGAGAGGCGCAGGAGGTTCAGCGCGCTGACCGAGTTCGCCGAGGGTTCGGCTCCGTCGTAATCGTCTTTCATGCGCAGCGGCACCAGTGGATCCCCGGCCCGGCTGCTGAAATATCCGTCGCCATCGCGGAAGAGAGCATCCTGGCGCTGTTGGAGCTCAATCGCCATTTCCAAAAAGCGAATTTGAAAATCCGCCTCGTAGAGATCGATGAGCCCTTGAATAAAAAACGCATAGTCCTCCGCGAATCCGGGGATATTGGAGGCTCCGTCCCTCCACGAGCGCAGAAGATCGCCGTCCCGGCAAAGCTGCTCCATGACAAAATCTGCTGCGCGCGCTGCAGCTGCAACATATCGCTGCTCGCCAAAAGCCCTTCCGGCGCGGGCAAATGCGGAAATCATCAGGCCGTTCCATGCGGTCAGGATCTTGTCGTCGAGATGCGGGCGGGGGCGCAGATTGCGGCGCGCAAGAAGGATCTCCCTGCTGGCTGCCAGCGAGCCGGGTTCGCCCCCCTCCCGGATCTCGATCAAGATGTTCTTTCCCGTGAACTCGCCGTGCGGGTCGCTTCCCTCGGGGGCGTTACCGTCTTCTTTCACGCCATGGTATTCGCAAAACGCCCGTGCATCCTCCGCGGAGAGGAGGGCTTCGATCTCGCGCCGAGTCCAAACATAAAATGCTCCCTCCGCATGCTCATCGCTCCCCGGCGCGAGCAAGCTGTCCGCATCCTCGGCGGAATAAAATCCCCCGGAAGGATGCGTCATGTCGCGGAGCACATAGTCCAGCGTGCTCCGCGCGGTCGTCTCAAAAAATGGATCCTTTGTGATCTGCCATGCCTCGACGAGGGAGACCGCGATCTGGGCCTGATCGTAGAGCATCTTCTCGAAATGCGGGACGTGCCAGAATTCATCCACCGAATACCGGTGGAATCCCCCTCCCAATTGATCGCACATCCCACCACTCGACATCGCCCGCAACGTGGTGAGCGCCATCTGGCGTGACTCCTCGTCGCCTCGCATCAGGAAATTCAGCGCCGACGGGCGCGGAAATTTCGGAGCCCCCCCGAACCCGCCATTCCGCGCATCGAAGGCGCTTGCAAAAGCGCTGCGCCCGCCTTCGAGCCATTTCATGTCCAGAGAATCTCCCGATGACCGGGATGCGGACTCCTCCCGGAGTTCGGCCAGCACGCGGCCCGCCTCGGACTCGATCCGCCCGCGGTCGGCTCTCCAGAGATTTTCAATCTGTTGGAGAATCTGTGGGAAACCCATGCGTCCGTATCGTTCGTCCGGCGGAAAATAGGTCCCTCCGAAAAAGGGATGTCCTTCGGGTGTCAACCACACGCTCATCGGCCATCCCCCGCCTCCCGTGGCCGCCTGGACAAAAGCCATATAGACCCGGTCCACATCCGGCCGTTCCTCACGGTCCACCTTGACGTTCACAAAACCGCGGTTCATCAGCGCGGCAATCGACGGATTTTCAAACGACTCGTGGGCCATCACATGGCACCAGTGACACGTGGAATAGCCAATGGAGAGAAACACCGGTTTGTTCTCCCTGCGGGCCTTCTCAAACGCCGCCTCCCCCCACGGATGCCAGTCAACCGGGTTGCTTTTGTGCTGGAGCAGATAGGGGGACTTCTCCCCTGACAGTGCATTTTTCATCCGCTGCAATACGCCGGGCAGCGTCAGGATTCAAATGGAAGAATCAACGCTCAGTGCGTGGAACTGCGGACAATCCATTTCATGTGGTTTCCGCACAAAGGACGGCAGGGTGCGATCAAAAGTGGGTGCGGTTGGGTTGCGCAGGGAGCACAGGCGGGACGCCTGTGGCTCTGGCTTCGCTGCGATGTTCTGTCTCCTCACAGGCGGGACGCCTGTGCTCCCTGGTTCACCCACTTTTGATCACACCCAGGACGGCACACACGCCAAGACGGTGCTTGCAATCTGGCGCTGCTCCCCTACTCTGTCCCCAGGTGCCAAAACCTTGAAACCCGCTTCCGGAAACGGAGGCGGGTTTTATTTTTGTCTTGTGGATGGTCTAAGGCAGAGGTGCTGAGATCCGGGGAGGCTTACCGACCCTGCACTTCGAGCCAGTCAATGCAGATCGATCCGGATGTTCCACTGGGATCCAGCCGCAACGATCTCACCGCGTTGATCGGCAATTCAAATGAAATGTCCATCCATTGATCAATTGCCTCCGGAGGCACCTGTTTGGAAATTTTGTGCTCGCTTGAAAACCCGCGATCATCGGTTCCTTCATAGTAAAGCGTGATGTTTCCCGGGCTGGAAACTTTCAACCGGAGAGTGACGACCAGAGGTTCCCCGGCTGTCCCTACGTTCAACAGGGGAGATGAAATCCACGGGTCGGGCCCGGAGTATGTCAGTGAAAGCGCTCCGGGTTCTCCGTTCGGATCGACCTCACATTCGGAGTTCGTCTTCCAACCGTTCAGCGAACCATCAAACTCAAATCGCAGCAGGGATTGTTGAGGAGGTTCAGCCTGCCTGGGCCATTCCAATTTTTGAATGACGCGATGGGTGAAGCTGCCCGGGGACACCAACTTTCCGGCGAGGATGTCTTCCTCGGTGATGTGGACTAGTTTGATTTCACCTGTCTGGGTCGGGGGCAGGGGCTTTCCTGCGGCTGGCTTGATTTTGTATCGGTTCTTGTCATAGACGATGACGATCGATCCATCGGCCAGTTGCTGGGCGTCGGGATAGGTAACGTGACCGTAATCATCCAGCAGCAATTTCGCCGCCCAAGACCTGCCGTCATCCTCCGACAAGGCGGCTGTCATGTTGCCGCGGAATTTCGGGTTGTCATTGTAAACCAGGAGGAGCCGTCCGGATTTCAAGCGAGTCACATGAAAGCGGACTGCGGTGGTTTGGATGCCGGGCAGCGTTTGAACATCCTGCCAGGTCTTGCCGCCGTCCCTCGAGGTGGCTTCTCCGATCCCTTTGGTCGTTCGCGTGAGCATCCAGAGACTGCCATCGTTTTTTTCAACCGTCATCAGTTCCGGGAAGTCACTGCCCTCCACCCTCAACGAGGAATAGAAGCTGAATGTCTTTCCTTTATCCTTGGAAACAAACAGCCGGTTTTTGCGCTCCTTCGGGTTCGTGAAATCTTCCGCAGGCCAAATCCAATCGCCGTTCTTCATGACGGTCGGCTTGTTTGCCATATGGCCCGGGGTAATGATGCGCGGCTTCTCCCATGTGGGATGGGATTCCGTGGGATTGCCGGTCACCATGGCCACGACGGAGAGGCCCTCTTCACCGACCCCCAACTCGACATATGCGAACCACAGGCGGCCGGCCGGGTCCATCCACAGGACAGGATTGAAGGCATAATAGCCGTGATCGGATTTCGGCATGACCACCGGCCCCTCGAATGGCGCATCCGGGCCGGCGGCAGTGTAGAGCACCATCTGGTTCTTGGTGTGGCGGTCGTGTTCCTGATCTCCGCCAGTCCAATAGGCCACCCAGAGCCGCCCGTTGGGTGCCACGGCGATGCTCGGAATCCCCTGCCATGTCGCGGGGATGCTTTTCAAGAGTTTCCGGGTGTCGGAAAAATCTTCTTCTTTGGAAATAATGGGCTGGGATGGTTCCTTCGCATACTCGACGCCTGGCATCCTGCCCAACAAGTAGGCTGCTTCGGGCAGAATCACCTGCCCATCCGGGGCGAATTGAATTGTTTTTGCCGGCGCGGAGTTCGCTGGTGCCACGGAATCGGCAGCACGAGCCACGAACGAAAGCGCAACGAGTGGAAAGAACAACGGGGCAATTTTCATGGGGGCAGCGTGAAAGCGAACGGCTTCAATGTAGGCGAACCAATCTCTGGAGAGCAACGGTCCTCTTTCGTAGATCGTCGGCTCATCCTTGAGGCGTGCTCCGGAGCCTCTAGCCAAATCCGCCTCACTGGCGAGATGCCAAGCGGTCCGGGGAGGCTTATACCATCTCTTGGAAATAACCGGGCTTTGCAGCGACCAGGGAGAACGGGCGTCCCGCCTGTTTTGGCACTGACTCTGCATGCGCAGGCGAGCGTCTTTCACAGGCGGGACGCCTGTGCTCCCTGTTTTGCGCTGGCCCCTTATCGTCGCTATATTTCAAGAGACGGTATTATTTCTTTGCCGTCGGATCGCCTGAAAGCCAGGCGAACCGTTCGGAAGGGCATTCAAGAAATGGCGCTTCGCGCCTGACCAAATGCCAACGAACAGTTAACCCAACGCGTCACTGGCCCTCTTATTGTTGACCAATTCGGCTTCATGGCAGGGCGGGACGTTCTGGGCCTGCACACCTTCTTCCTTCGGGCAGCCCGGAGGTCTGCCTTCCACTGATACCAACTCTTTGAAATAACGGGACCGCTACCGGGAATGTTGTAGCCGCCCCGCTCTGTCGGGGCGCACGGCGACAGAGCGCCGTGACTACAACTGAGTCCACTTATCTGCAATATTTGGTATGAGAATATCAACCGCCTTTCATCGCGCCCGTTGGCATGCAACGGCGATTTCTTCCTAGCACATCCCGGCCCGGCAATGGTAGCGTGCCCTCATGATTCAGGATTATATCCCGGTGCTGCTGCACATCATCGTTGCGGTGGGATTTGCGACCGTAGCGATGCTGACCAATCTTCTGGTCGGCCGGGCCGGAACGAGATCGGCCGTCAAGGATTCCGCCTACGAATGCGGCATTGTTCCCCAGGCAGGACCTCAGCCGCGCTTCAGCGTCAAATTTTACCTGGTCGCGATGCTGTTCATCATTTTCGACATCGAAATCGTCTTCATGTATCCGTGGGCGGTCGTCTTCGGCGAGTTCATCGCTGAGTTCGGCAAGGTGATTCTCTGGAGCATGCTGAGTTTCGTGGTCATCCTCATGTTCGGCTATGTCTATGCCGTGAAAAAAGGCGCTCTCGACTGGTCGCGGTAATCCCACATGATTGAGCACATCGTCCTCTTCAAGCTCAGACCGGAAGTGGATGAAAAAAAGGTCGAGTGGATGCTGCGCGAAACGCGCATGAGCCTGCTCAAAATTCCATCCGTGCGCGGACTGCGTTGCGGATACCGCCTCGATCCCGCGCTGGAATGGCCGTTTTTTCTGCTCGTCGAGTTGGAGACCGCCGAAAAACTCGACGCCTACCTGAACGATCCCGCCCACGTCCGGTTTGTGAACGACGTCATCAAACCGAACACCTCGGACCGCATGGTCCTCGACTTCCGGAGCGATCCCGGAAGCGATCCGTTTTTCAGCTGAACGAAACCGTCAGCTGGCGGATGTCTCGACGTTGACGCGGCGACCGTTGCGGTCGAACTTCACGTTTCCGTCTTCGAGAGCCCAGATCGTGTAGTCGCGGCCGAGTCCGACATTGCGGCCCGGCTGAAATTTTGTTCCGCGCTGCCGGATGATGATATTGCCGGCGACGACAGCTTCCCCGCCGAATTTTTTCACGCCAAGCCGTTTGCTTTGGCTGTCGCGTCCGTTTTTGACACTTCCCTGTCCTTTTTTATGGGCCATGACGAGTTACTTGGTGGAGATGGATTGGATTTTCAGCTTGGTCAGCTGGCGGCGGTGGCCGACCGTGCGATGGTAGCCCTTGCGGCGGCGGAATTTGAAGGCGATCACCTTGTCATCCTTGAACTGGTCGAGGACCTCTGCGGTGACCTTCGCTCCCGCGACAAGCGGCTCGCCGATCGTGACCTTCGCGCCGTCCGCCACGAGAAGCACCTCGGCGAACTCGGTTTTCGCGCCAGCCTCGACGTCGAGTTTTTCCACTTCGATCTCATCGCCTTCGGCGACGCGGTATTGTTTACCGCCTGTTTGAATCACTGCGTATGCCATAAAAATTCCGTTTCGGTTAGGATTGTCCAGAGTGCTTGAAAATATTTCCCTCCGCAAGAGGAAATTTCCATCTTGCCAAAATTTCCAGTGCGGATATTTTTCACCCCTCACTCCATTTGCTCGGGTGGTGAAATGGCAGACACGTACGTTTGAGGGGCGTATGCCGTAAGGCATGGGGGTTCAAGTCCCCCCCCGAGCACTCTTTTTTCGGCACTCGGTTTGCAGCTGCCAGTCTGGCATGTTTCTGCTATCAACAAGCCCATCAACATCTTGTCCATGAACACCGCCCTAAGAACAGGAATCGCTTTTCTCGCCATCCTTATTCTTTCGAATGCCCACGCGGAGGATGATCCGGGCGGTGAATTGCCCTCCACCTCCCCAAATGGCCGCTTCGTCATCCGCCAGATCGATGACAAAGAACAGGTGAAGTTCGGCAAGGACAATGACTCCTCACTGGCGATCTTCGACACCAAGACCCGCAAACTCGTGTCCATTGTTCCAAGTGAGATTGGCATCGCATTCCCCGAATCGCTTTACGTCATCTGGTCAAAGGATTCGACCCGTCTCGCCCTCAATTTCCGGGCAGGTGGGCGCTACTGCATTACCTCACTCTTAAGGTTGGATGGAGGAAAGTTCATCGAGCTGCCTTCTCCGGTGGAAACCCTTGAGGCACTGGCCGCCAAAACCAAGCTCGAAGCCGTCAAGTCGATGGGCTTGAACCCAGACACCTACCAGCGGCGAATCTACGATACATTTGTCACGCGCCGTTGGTTGGACGGTAACACGATCGAAGCGGACGCCCGCTCCGTTTCCTCAGTATTGATCAAGGAGAAGGACGGAGAAAACAGTGAGGACGTGATTGCCTCATTCCGATGCATCGTGAAATGGAACTCAAAAACGAAAACCTGGACGATTCTCAAGACCAAAAAACTAAAGGAAAATTAAGAGCTCTTCCCGAAGGGCAATTATTCTCTTAGCTTCCCCGAGCGCTTCTTCACCGGATCTCTTCCGGGCTGGCTCCCAGAAAATCGGCTGTCCGGTCGAGCGTGGCCGTCTTGTCTGTGATCAGTTTCTTTCCCAGCGCTTTCAGCGCAGAAATATTTTTTCCGGAGAAGTCATCCTCCGGCAGTGCGTCCGCAGGAAGCGGGCTGTCGAGGCGGACGTAGGCAGCGACCGGACCGGCACCGAACCGGTGGATGGTTGAGAGGATCTGGGCCGTGACTAATTGGGAGGCAGAGGATGCTGCCTGCACGATTTCTTCGGGCGCTCCGAATTTGCTCCAGCCTGTCCGCGGGTCGGGAGCAGGAGGAGGAGCCCCCACTCCGGAGCCGAGGCTGATGATCACGCATCGCTGACCCGGGAAACGGAGAAGCGCCTCCCCAAGGGCAAGAAGCGAGGGGTTTGAGGCATAGGTCTCCGCACCGGTCATCAGGGATTTTTGCTGGCCGGAAAGATCGGCGATCCACGACGGCGCGAAGAGCGCGGGGTTGCAGGTCGCCGCACAGACCGCGTCGGAAAGAAAATAGTCTCCGGCTTCGGTGACGGAGCGGGCGCTCCCTCCGGAAGATGCGGTGCTCTTGCCCATGTCGCTGGCAAAAAGAAATGGAACCTGCTCGGTGAGCGAGAACGCGGGCAGAATGACCGCCGTCAGGGCCTCCCCGAGACGAGCCTCCCCGAAGAACTCCTGGATGACACTCTGCCTTTGCCGCGTGAGGTATTTCGGGGCAAGGCGGCCATCCATCGAAAGAATCGGATGCAGAAGCGGCGTGTCGAGCGTCTTCGCCCAGACTTTTGGAAACTCCTCGATGAGATCGGCCGCAGAAAACTTCGGGGTTCCATCAGTCCGGGGGGTGGTCAGCGCCGCTACGACAAAGGCGCCCGATCCGGTCCCCACCATGATGTCGAACAGGTCGCTCGCAGGCCGTCCGCTGCGCTTCTCCATGTAATCCAGACAATGCAAAGCAAGAAGGCTTCTCATGCCCCCGTCGTCAATAGAGAGAATCCGGACATACTTTCCCGGATTGCGGGGTCGCACCGCAGGAAGTTCCGCAGGCTCCCGCCGGGTCTGTGGAACCGGCTTCTGCTGGTAGCGGGCATAGACCCAGAACAAACCCACGGCGATTCCCACGACCGCAAGGAAGCCGAGCGGCAGCCGGGCGAGGCTGGAGGTGAGTCGCGTGAAGTCCGGGAGTCGCATGCGGGCCCAGCATTCAGTAAATTCCGTGCAAATTCAATGCTTCCCGCAAATCATGGCGGGGTCGAACCTCAGATCAAGGAACTGCGGCGGGTGGAAAATTATCCGCAGGGAGGCCGTGTGGATTCGCTTCCGAACCGGGTTGGAAGGCCGAACATCCGGCGCTTGAGTGCGTCGAAAACCGAATCCGGCAGCGCCCTGCCCAGAAACGACAGAAGGCGGCCGTTCCTGCCGGTGAGGTAGCGGCTCCGGGGGCGGTCCGCATCCAGGATTCGCCGCACGGTTTCACCAACGACCGATGGCGGGCTGCCCCCTCGGTCCATCTCTGCGAATTTCTCAATAAACTGGCGGAGCATGCCTCCGTATCGTTGCTGCTGGGCGGAAGGCATGGACTCCAGCAACGTCCCGCTGCTCGCTTTGACTTTTTCCATGGCCTGGGTTTTGATGGAGGCCGGTTCCAGCGCCACCACGTGGATTCCGGAGCTGTGGAGTTCCTGTCGCAAAGCATCGCCCAGGCCGTGCAGCGCCTGCTTGGCCGCGCAAAGCGCGCCAAAAAACGGCATCGTGGTGTAGTCGCTGATCGAGCAGGTGTTCACGATCCGGCCGGCGCGGGCGTAGCGGCCAAGCCGGAGCAGCGGGAGGAGAAGCTGCACGAGTGCGATCTGCGCAAAAACATCCACCTCGAACTGATGGCGGAGCGCGTCCAAAGGAAGACACTCAACCGGGCCGGCAACTCCGATGCCGGCATTGTTCATCAGCGCGTAAAGACCTTCCGCTCCAACGAGCGCTCGCGCGGAGGCGCAGGCGTCCCGGCGGCTTGCCTCATCTGTCACATCCAGCAGAAGCGGAAAAACGTCGGGGCCGAGCTCCTCTTTCAGTCTGAAAATGTCGGCTTCCTGACGGACCGTCGCGATGACGCGGTAGCGGCCCCGGCAGAGCGCCTGAGCCATGGCGCGTCCAATGCCGCTGGACGCGCCGGTGACAAACACCCATGGCCCCGGAGAGGCGGAGGCGGGTGAAGGGGTCCTCATGGTGAAATGGTGGTAAAGGAAGGGGGGCTGCCGGTCAAGCGGGCGCACAAAGCAGAAAAGCCGGGGCCTTGCGACCCCGGCTTTCCGGTTTGAGTTTTTCTTCGGAGCGCGGACTTAGTAGTCCATGCCGCCCATTCCACCCATGCCGCCTCCGGCGGGCATGGCGGGAGCTTTGTCCTTCTCGGGAAGCTCGGTGACGAGGCATTCCGTGGTGAGGAGGAGTCCGCTGATGGACGCGGCGTTCTGGAGCGCGCTGCGGGTCACCTTGGCGGGATCGACGACGCCGGCCTTGATGAGGTCGGTGTATTCGCCGGTCGCGACGTTGTAACCTTCGGCGCCCTTGCGCTTCTTGACTTCCTGCACGATGAGCGCGCCTTCCTGCCCGGCGTTGTCGGCCAGGGTGCGGAGCGGCTGCTCGATCGCGCGGCGCACGATCTGGAGCCCGATCTCTTCGTCACCGGTGAGGGTGAGAGTATCGAGAACCTTCTGAGCGCGGATGAGGGCGACACCGCCGCCGGCAACGATCCCTTCCTCAACGGCCGCACGGGTCGCATGGAGGGCGTCTTCGACGCGGGCTTTTTTCTCCTTCATCTCGGTCTCGGTCGCTGCACCGACATTGATGACGGCCACACCGCCGGCGAGCTTGGCGAGGCGCTCCTGGAGCTTCTCGCGGTCGTAGTCACTGGTGGTCTCTTCGATCTGGCGGCGGATCTGGCTGACGCGGCCCTGGATATCCGAGCCCTTGCCTTCGCCTTCGATGATCGTGGTGTTCTCTTTGTCCACGGTGACGCGCTTGGCGCGGCCGAGGTCTTCGAGGCCGACGTTCTCGAGCTTGATGCCGAGGTCTTCGCTGAGGAGCTTGCCACCGGTGAGGACGGCGATGTCTTCGAGCATGGCCTTGCGGCGGTCACCGAAGCCGGGAGCCTTGACGGCTGCGACCTGGAGCGTGCCGCGGAGCTTGTTCACGACGAGGGTCGCGAGCGCTTCGCCTTCCACGTCCTCGGCGATGATCAGGAACGGCTTGCCGCTCTTGGCGATCTTCTCGAGAAGCGGGAGCAGGTCCTTGAGGGAGCTGATCTTCTTCTCGTGGATGAGGATGTAGGCGTTGTCGAAGGAAACTTCGAGGCTCTCGGCATTCGTCACGAAGTAGGGCGAGAGATAGCCCTTGTCGAACTGCATGCCTTCCACCACGTCGAGCGTGGTTTCGATGCTCTTGGCTTCTTCGACGGTGATCGTGCCGTCCTTGCCGACCTTGTCCATCGCGTCCGCGATGATCTGGCCGATCGTGGTGTCCCAGTTGGCCGAGACGGTCGCAACCTGCGCGATCTCCGAGCTGTCCTTGACCTTCTTCGAGATCTTGGCGATCTCGTCGGTGATGGCCGCGACGGCTTTGTTGATGCCGCGCTGGAGGCTGGTCGGGTTGGCTCCGGCGGTCACGTTCTTGAGGCCTTCGCGATAAATCGCTTCGGCGAGAACGGTGGCCGTGGTGGTGCCGTCACCGGCGATGTCGCTGGTCTTGCTCGCGACTTCGCGGACGAGCTGGGCGCCCATGTTTTCGTAGGCGTCCTCAAGCTCGATTTCCTTGGCGACGGTGACGCCGTCCTTGGTGATCGTGGGACTGCCGAATTTCTTGTCGAGGATGACGTTGCGTCCCGACGGCCCGAGGGTCGCCTTGACGGCACGCGCCAGCTTCTCGACACCGCGGAGAAGCGACTGACGTGCCGCTTCGTCGAATTGGAGTTGTTTAGCTGCCATTGTATTAGTATTAAGGTTTAAGTATTAAGTGTTAAGTTGTTGAATCGGGCTCAGCCGATGATGCCGAGAATGTCGTCCTCGCGCATGATCAGATAGCTTTCGCCGTCCACTTTGACTTCGGTCCCGCCGTATTTCGAGATGAGGACCTTGTCCCCCTTCTTGACGGTGAATTCGATAAGCTTGCCGTCTTCGTCACGCTTGCCGGTGCCGAGGGCGACGATTTTCCCCTCCTGGGGTTTTTCCTTGGCGGTATCGGGAATGATGATCCCGCCCTTTTTGACTTCCTTCTCTTCGAGCGGCTGCACGAGCACGCGGTCTCCGAGAGGCTTGATGTTTACGTTGGCCATAGTGGCTTTTCCTCCTTGGTTTTTTGTTGTGTTGTTTTTTAACAGTCCCCGGGGACGGCGCGAGCCGGCCCGGGGCGGTTTGTTAAAGTCTGGTTACTTTTTCTTGTCCTCATCCACCATCTCGAACTCCGCGTCCACGACGTCGGCGTCCTTTTTGGCGGATTTGGCTTCCGGCTGCGGGCCGCCCGCTTCGGGAGCAGGTCCGGCCTGGGCAGCGGCCTGCTTGTAGAGCTCGGCACTAACCTCCTGGAATTTTGACTGAAGGTCGTCGTAGCCGGACTTGATGGCGTCGATGTCGCTGCCCTTGAGCGCCTCGCGGAGCTTCTCGATCGCGTCCTCGACGGTCTTTTTCTTCGCGCCGTCGAGCTTCTCGCCGAGGTCCTTGAGCTGCTTCTCGCACTGGTAGGCAAGCGTGTCGGCGTTGTTCCGGATCTCGATGCCCTCCTTCGCCTTCTTGTCGTCTTCAGCGTGGGCTTCGGCCTCCTTCTGCATGCGCTCGATTTCGTCCTTGCTGAGTCCGCTGGATCCGGTGATCGAGATTTTCTGCTCTTTTCCGGTTCCGAGGTCCTTCGCTGAGACGTTGAGGATGCCGTTGGCGTCGATGTCGAATGTGACTTCGATCTGCGGGGTCCCGCGGGCTGCCGGCGGGATTCCGTCGAGATGGAACGTTCCGAGGTTCTTGTTGTCGCGGCTGAGCGGGCGCTCGCCCTGGAGAACCTTGATCTCGACGCCAGGCTGGTTGTCGCTGTAGGTCGAGAAGACGTTCGATTTCTTTGTCGGGATCGTCGTGTTGCGCGGGATCATCGGCGTGGCGATGCCGCCCGCCGTCTCGATCGCGAGGGTGAGCGGAGTCACGTCGAGCAGGAGCACGTCCTTGACGTCGCCGCGAAGGACTCCGCCCTGGATGGCCGCTCCGACCGCCACGACTTCATCGGGATTCACCCCTTTGTGGGGCTCTTTCCCGATCATCTCGCGGGCGGTGTCGACCACCTTCGGCATGCGGGTCATTCCGCCGACGAGGACGAGTTCGTTCACGTCGCTCTTCGACCATTTGGCGTCGCCGAGGCAGTCTTTGACCGGCTTGACCGTGCGCTCAAAAAGATCGTCGGTCAGCTGCTCGAGTTTCGAGCGCGTCAGCTTCTTCTGGATGTGCTTCGGTCCGGTGGCATCCGCCGTCACGAACGGCAGGTTGATATCGTATTCCTGGGTGGACGAAAGCGCGATCTTCGCTTTTTCGGCCTCCTCCTTGATGCGCTGGACGGCATCGGGCTGCTTGGCGAGATCGATCCCGGATTCCTTTTTGAAGTCGTCGATGATCCAGTCCATGAGACGGTTGTCCCAGTCGTCGCCGCCGAGGTGGGTGTCGCCGTTTGTGGCGGCCACCTGGAAGACCCCGTCTCCGATTTCCAGAGCCGAGATGTCGAATGTCCCGCCGCCAAGATCGTAGACCGCGATCTTCTCGTCGGATTTCTTGTCGAGCCCGTAGGCGAGCGATGCCGCGGTGGGCTCGTTGATGATGCGCTTCACGTCGAGTCCGGCAATCTTGCCGGCATCCTTCGTGGCATTGCGCTGCGAATCGTTGAAATAGGCGGGAACCGTGATGACGGCTTCCGTGATCTTCTCGCCCAGCTTCGCCTCGGCGTCCGCCTTCAGCTTCGCCAGGATCATCGCCGAAATTTCCGGCGGGGAAAACGTCTTCGGCTTCCCGTCGATCTCGACCTGGATGTGCGCATCGCCATTGGCCGCCTTCACAAGCTTGTAGGGAACGCGATGCTCCTCCTGCCGAACCTCGTCAAACTTCCGGCCCATGAACCGCTTGACCGAGAAAATCGTGTTCGCCGGATTCGTGATCGCCTGGCGCTTCGCAGCCTGCCCGACCAATCGTTCCCCGGACTTCGAAAACGCCACAACCGATGGCGTCGTGCGCGCACCTTCTGAATTTTCCAATACCACGGGCTCTCCACCGTCCATCACGGCCATACAGGAGTTCGTGGTGCCTAAATCAATACCCAAAATTTTTGCCATATAGTTATAAAACCTCCGCAATCACTCAGCATTTTGCATACCTTGAGGGGTGAAAAATCATAAATAATTTATATATAACATAATATAAATATATATACCACTGACTCTTCCAACCAAATAGCGCCATTAAGACTCTATATTGTGTTACAATAGAGACATTATGACATTCTGGCACACATTTCATGACATCCTCACCGGTTCGTCTGAAATCTTCAAACGGACTCGAAAATAGTTGCGCATGGGAAGGTGAAAGATACCTTCCTGCGCTCTATGGTCGTTATTCCAAAAATCCGCGGGTTCATTTGCACCACAGCGCATCCCGAAGGCTGCTCCAAACATGTCGCAGATCAAATTTCTTACGTGAAGAGCCGCGGGCCGATTGCCAACGGTCCGAAGAAGGTCCTGGTGATTGGATCCTCAACCGGCTACGGACTTTCCTCGCGGATTGCAGCGGCCTTCGGATCGCAGGCGGCGACGGTCGGCGTCTTTTTTGAGCGCGCGGGAGAGGCTGACAATACCGCAACGGCGGGCTGGTATAATTCCGCAGCATTCGAGAGGGAGGCCAAAGCCGCCGGGCTTTATGCGCGATCCTTCAACGGCGATGCATTTTCCGACGCGATGAAGGCGGAGGTGATCGAGGCGATCAAAGCCGATCTCGGGCAGGTCGACTGCGTCATCTACAGCCTGGCGTCTCCGCGCCGAGTCCATCCGAAAACAGGGGAGATTTTCAAGTCTGCCCTCAAGCCGATCGGTGGAACCTACTCGAACAAGAACCTGAACACCGGGACCGGAGCGGTGACTGAAATAACCATTGAGACCGCGAACGAGGACGAGATCGCGCAGACCGTGGCGGTGATGGGCGGAGAGGATTGGGAAATGTGGATGGATGCGCTGCAATCCGCCGGCGTCCTGGCACCGGGAGTCCAGACTTTTGCCTATTCGTATATCGGGCCAACGCTGACATGGCCGATCTACAAAAACGGGACGATCGGACGCGCGAAGGAGGATCTGGAGCGGGCGCAGCGGGCGCTCGATAAAAAACTTGCCCCTCTCGGCGGCAAGGCGTGGGTTTCAGTGAACAAGGCCCTTGTCACGCAGGCCAGTTCGGCAATCCCCGTCGTTCCGCTCTACATTTCGCTGCTCTACAAAATCATGAAAGAGGCCGGCAGCCATGAGGACTGCATCGAGCAGATGGACCGGCTCTTCCGTGAGCGCCTCTCCAATCCCCAGCCCGACGAGGCGGGGCGCATCCGCCTCGATGACTGGGAAATGGCGGAGGCCGTGCAGGGTCTCATCGCGAAACGATGGGATGAAGTTCAAACCGAAAACCTTTCGGAGATCTCGGATTTTGCAGGCTATCAGACAGGCTTCCTGAAACTGTTCGGCTTCGGGTTGGAGGGTGTTGATTACGAGGCGGAAACGAACCCGGTCGTCCCCGTTCCGTCCATCCCCTGAGCCGACTTCAGAGCGGGCCTTCTTTCGATCCGTAGAACGAATTCACTTCCTCGCGGGAGAGGGAGTTGTCGTGGTTTTTGTCCGCTTTCGGGAATGCTTTCCGGACCATTCCGTGTTTGCGTCCGTAGGCGACCGCCTCCTCGCGGGTGACCGTGCCGTCCTTGTTCAGATCGCGCTTTTGAAAATCCTTCACTGTCTCGGGCGCGCCCTCCACCGCGCATTCGGACAGCGAAAGTTTTCCGTCCTTGTTCGTGTCGAGGGATTCAAACACCCCGATGACGATGTATTCGTTGGCCTCGTCGAGTGTGAGTTTGCCATCCTTGTTCGCATCGGCCTTTGCGAAGCGATCGCAGGATCCCGTGGACTGGCATCCGGTGGAGGCGAGAGCGATGGCGGCGACAGCGAGGAGAATCTTTTTCATGATGGCTGCTTCATGGCATGAGACCGGGCGTCCGTCAACCTCCATCCGGCACCGGGAGGATTGCTCTCGCTCCCAGAGCATCCCGCTGTCATGCTCCCAGTGAAACGATGCAAAAACCAAATTATCAGTTTGAAAAACGCCGCAAGGAGATGAACAAAAAGGCAAAGAAGGAAGAGAAGCTCCGGCTGAAAGCCGAGGCCGCCCGTTTGCCTGCCGCCGAAAATACCGAGGCGGCTCCGACGGATCCGGCCTAAGCCGGCCCACCGGTTGTTGCGCATCACGATCGCGACAACGCAAAACTTTTCCCGGTCTTCAGGCCTTCTGTGCGAGAAGGCTGTTCACCTTTTCCATGACGGCGAAGGCGTCGGCAACGTAGAGGACGTCGGCCTTGCCGCGGGCCCAACCGCAGTTGGGATCAAGGCTGATCGCCCGGCGCTCGCCGATGAACCTCCATCCCACGGTGTGGGGTTCCTCGCCGTGACAGCAGGTCGAGAGTCCTTTGGCGTGGCGCGGGGTCGAGCCGGTCTGGCCGACCTGGTTCATATGCGTCAGGAAGGTAAGCGTGGCCTGTCCCTCGCCATGCAGATCGACCAGCGACTTCGTGCTGCCGAGCGACGCGCGGGAGACTTTCAGGAAGCCGAGAATCAATTTTTCAGCTTCCGCGACCTTCGTCTGTCCGTCGGGCTGTTTCTTGGTCCATCCCGCTCCGGTCACGAAGAGCAGATCGGCATCCGGACGGATCGTCTGCTGGTCGGCGGCAGGAGATTCAATGCCGGTTACTTCCGTGCGGACGCCGGCCGGTGCGCAGGCGATGTCCTCCACAACCGCGGAGCCTGCGGCTCCCGGCCAAGCGGGAGCGATCCCGCTCTCCAAAGAAATCAGCCACGGCCTCTGAGCGCGGGTCAGAATGCCTTCCATCCGCTGGCGGTAATACCAGCGGACGATCGCAGGCGATCCCTCGGAGACCGAAAGCCCGGTCACATGGCTGTCGGCCCGGCCACCGAGGCGGTGGGCCACGCCGGCGGAAATCCGGTTCCAGCGCGATCCGGAGGGGGCGATCACAATTGTCGCGCCGGCCGCCCGGCAAAGCGCCTCGGCCGCCGCGGCATCGGTCGCATACCTCGCCTGCGCGAAATCCCCGCCGGTCACGGCGAAGAACTTTACGGCTCCGCAGGAAGCGATGGAATCGGCGGCCGCCTTGGGAGCATCGCCCCAGAGGCCGACGGAAAATGGCGCGCCCATCGAGTCGGCCAGTTGTTTTGCGGCGGCGAGCGCCTCGAGTGTATTTTTTGAGAGCGCCGCTTCGGTCGGTGAAAGAAAGAGGATGGTTTCCATATCGGTTATTTGTTGGTGATCCAGTCGGCGATCTCGGTGGCGATCTGATCCGGGGAGAGATCCTTGACTATCTTCGTGTCGCGGGCCTGCTTCGGCAGCGAGACCGAGAGGAACTTCACTCCCTCCGCAGCGACCTTTGCGGGCTTTGCCTTCTGGAGGGCGGGCATGATCGTCCGCATGTTTGCCATACCGACCTGCGGGTTGTTCCGCGGTTCGGGAAGGTTTCCTGTGGCCCAGCCGAGCAGGGCGGGCGGGGCCTCGCAGACCGAGACCTGGTGGCGACCTCCCTCTATGCGCTCAAGGATTTTCAGCGACCCGCCGGCTTCGATTCCGTCCACTCCCTGGAACTGGTCGGTGATCCCGAGAATCTCGCCGACGATCTGCATCGTGGCACCGGCCCCGCGCGATGCGGATTCCCATCCGCCGAAGACAAGAAGCTTTGAACGGTCGATGCCCGGGATCGCCTGGATCGCCTCCGCAAGTGCAGCTGCCGTCTCGGCCGCATCGGTGAATCCGCTCGACGAGCCGTCCAGCGCGACCAGCTCGACCGGCACCTTCTGCGCCAGCGTCATCATCGCCTGCTGGAGCTTCGCCTTCGGCCCGAGCGCGACGAGCCAGACTTTGCTGCCGGGATTTTTCGCGGCGAGGTTGGCGGCCTCGTAGAGCGCGTGCCCCGCCCAGGGATCGAGCCAAGCGGGAAGCATCATTTCATTTTTCAGGGCCGGACCCGTGGGACCGGTGACCGGCTCCAGAGTCTGGAGAGGATCGGGAACAACGCTCCCGCAAACGACGATTTGATATTCAGGCATAAGTTTAGTTCTCGGCCGAGTGCAGACCACCCGCACCCGCATGAAATTCGATGAGCCCGCGCTCATAATCTGCGGGACTGGCCTTGGCACAGTTCCAGAGGCACGCCCCACAATGGATGCACTTCTCCCGGTCGAAGGCGGGCCGGTTGTTTTCTCCGGGATAGATCGCCTGCCCGGAGCACATCTCGATGCAGATCTTGCTCCCACACGACTCGCAATCGCTCGGGTAAAGGAATTCGACGTGGTCGGCATATCCGGCCGGGGCCTGGACTTTTCCGCCGATCAGCAGGGCATCCTGATGGGATACGAGAAGTTCTCCGTCGAAAGGAATCGCCGGCCAACCCGCGCGTTCCATCAGCTCGGCATGGGAGGAGATCCCTTTCGCGTTGGATTCTTTGATGATGTTTTGGATTTCCGCCGCCGGGATCCGGCCGCGATAATATTCTTCAAGGCTTGGAACCCGGCGATGCGGGGGCATCGGTTTTCCGGGCATGGCAACGAGGCCTTTTGTCAGGCCGGCGGCCATCATCCCGATCATTCCGGGGATGATCCCGCGCTGGAAGCCGTCGCGGGCGCGTTCGGCAATAATTCCCTCCTTGTCCACCCAGTTTTCGCGGCGGCGGCGGACGTAGGCAGCATCGAGATTTTCAGCGGTGAACGGCTGTTTATTTTTGAGAAGTTCGAGGACTCCCTCGGCGAGGAGCACGCCGGTTGTCCACGCCTCGTCCACGCCGGAATTCGTGAGGACATTGGTGCTGCCGCTGCCCTCGCCGATACGGGCAAATCCTTTGCCGGAAAGCCGCGGCTCGCCACGACGACCGGATTCCTGAAGCGTCTTGGCTCCCCAAGAACGGAGGCGTCCGCCTTTGATGTGACGCCAGATCGCGGGGTGGAGCATCCAGTGCTGGAGATACCGGTAGGCTGTGCGAGCAGGGTTGTCGAACCACGAGGGAACGAAGATCCCCATCGAGGCCACGCGGTTCGGATGGACGTAGAAAAATCCGAAAATTTCCGGCTCCGGGTATCCGAGCGTGTGAAGCACGGTGCCGGGTTCCAGTTCGCACGTCTCCGGAAGATCGACGACAAACTTCATGCCAAGCGCCCAGTCGTGGGTGTGGTGGCCATCCGGCATTCCGAACGCCTTGTCGAGCTGCTGTCCGATCGGTCCCACCGGTCCGTCAGCCACGACGGTCAAAGCCGCTCGGACTTCCATGCCGGGCATGAATCCATCGGCGGGTTCGCCATCCTTGGTGACCCCCTGGTCAACGAGCCGGACACCAGCCACCCCGCCATCCTCGATGATCGCTTCTCCCACCGGGCTTCCGGGCCAGATCTGCG
Source organism: Verrucomicrobiaceae bacterium (assembly GCA_007280915.1). Taxonomy (GTDB): domain Bacteria; phylum Verrucomicrobiota; class Verrucomicrobiia; order Chthoniobacterales; family Terrimicrobiaceae; genus QYQL01. The sequence goes on from QYQL01000082.1 coordinate 19,359, forward strand.
CGGCACCCGTGCCCATCACCTGCTGGCTAACCCATTGATTGAATTGCCCCATCGAGAGCACAAGCCCGCCGTGCTTTTCCAAAAAATCCGGAGTCCATGGGAGTTCCATCGCATCGTCCCTGACACCCAGGATCCCACCCAGCGCGCGGATCGCGACATCGGCTGCCTTCATCAAAACCGGACGCCGGCTCGCTCCGACGGGATCGAGCAGGTAGAGGATTTTTTCGTCCTTCACCGCAGCCGCCATCGGGATCTGCTCGGGATCGAGATCCGGAAAACTTTCCCGGAGCCCGCGGGCGCGCGTCACCACGCCCGAAACCCCGAAGCCAAGATCGTCCGCGCGTTCGTAGCAGAGGACCTGGAGCGGCAGACCGGGAGCCGACGGACTTTCGATCGCAGGCGATCCGTCCTCGTTGATGATCCCGCGGGAGAGGGTCGTCAAAAACCCTCCCGATGCGGGACCGAATCCGACGCAGACAATGTCGGCATCCATGCGGGGACGCTCGGGATTTTCCACGCTCGTCACTGCGGGTAGTCGAGGGCTTCCGGGATCATGACTTGCGACAGTGCGGTTGCCGCGCGGTCCTTGGCAAGCCGCGAACCAGTGAGGCACACGCTCAGCTTTTTGCTCAGGAGCAGGAACGGTTGCAACTCGACGGCTTCGGGACAAGGCCCGGCCTTGGCTGGCTTCGACCCTTCGCACGCGGTGCAGGCTTCTTCGGTCCACTCGGGGTGGGCGTTGTATCCGAAGACGAGGTCGGCGCAAATCCGCGAGACCTCGCCGGCCGCGCGCGCGGCCTGCACATGGCAGAGGGAGACAAGGAACGAAAGGACGCCCGGGAGCTCCTCGGCGACCGACGGATGTTCCGGAGCGGAAATCTCGAGGTTCACCACATCGAGAATCTGCTGCCGTGAGGCCAGCAGCCAGCAGAGCGCGTCGGCCAGCGGGAAGGTAACCCCCTGCCGGTTGCTCTGGTAGAGCTTCTGTCCGTTGGCATCGGTTGAGCCCTGCAAATGGCGCAGCGTCCAGAGCCAGAGCTCCATCGCGGAGGCGAGCAGACAGGCTCCGGTTTCCGGACGCCCGGCCGCGCTCGCGCGCAGGTCCTGGATCCAATTTTCAAACTGGGCGAGGAAGACGGGATTCGTCATCGTGAGCGACATCTGGCGGCGCTGGACGGCCTCCGGGCCTTCATACGTCGCCTCGAGCTGCGCATCCATCCACTTGTGGCCGAGGAATCCTGGACAATCCTCCGTGACCCCGTAGCCGCCCATGAGACTGACGGCCTCGCGCATCATGTTCGCGCCGTGTCCGGTATTCCAGAGTTTGCAGGCGGGGCAGAAAACGTTCGCCAGCGAATCAAGGAGGACGAACTGGACCAGCGGGTCCGCCCGGAGAGCCGCCAGACGGGCCTCGTCCGGAGCGGCGTCTCGGGAGAGACGAAGATACTCGACCGCCTCTTCTCCCACCTTGCCAATCGCTTTGAACGCCGCACGGCCGACCAGATTGCGCTCCGCAAAAATCCGTTCCTTTTCTTTTTCGAGCGGATCCAAGGTATCGAACATCCTTGCGGCCTCGAACCCGAGTGCTGCGCTGGACTCGCCCGTCGCCCAGATGTCCACCAACCGGTGAAGCACATCCTGCTTTGTTTGCAGGCCGAGATCGTAGCGCGGGGAGCCCGGCTCGCCGGCCTCGCCCCCGCGGAATCGCGCGCGCTGATAGCGGATGATCGGTTCGACGGCGGAGAGCAGCTTCGCCGAGGTCATCAGGCCGACCGTGACGCGCGTCCGGCGGAAGACCGCCTCGATCACTTCACCGTGGCTGTAGTTCGGAATAATGACTCCATCCTTGACCGTGTATCCGCCGACGATCCGGCTGGCTGGAACCTGCAGGCTGAACACCGGATCGCGCGTTGAGGAGAGCTGGTGGACGAGCTTGCGCGTCGGAATCCCGCGGTCCCAGATCCCCTGGTCGCCCTTCTCTATAATCACGAGGCAACTTCCCTTGATCCGCTCATCGTCAGAATCCACCGCGGCGGTCACGACATTTGCAAATCCCATGTTGGTGATGAACCGTCCGCGTTTGTCCACATGCAGGACCGGCTCCTCGCCGTCCTTCCATGAGACGATGCGCAGCTTGCCGCCCAGCAGCCCGGTTTCGACGCCAACAAACGGAATCGGCTCGGTCAGTGCGAATGCCGCGCGGATCGGCGTGCGGCCCTCTGCGGGAGCGGCGAGTGACATGTAGTGCTCGCGCTGCTCGGGTGTCCCCCGCTCATGGATCGGAGCCAGTCCGAGATTGCCGGCCAGGCTGAACGTCGCGGCACCGGCATCCACCCAGGAAAGCTCGAATGCCACAAGCGCCAGGGCGAGATTCTTCGGCCCCTCGATAAACCCGCCGTAGTTCGGCTCCAGAAAAACCGACGTGATCCCGGACCCGTCGAACACATCCAGCAGGGAATTTTTTTCGTCCGTCCACTCGTGGCTGTTGCGGGCTCCGTTGGCGACCAGCCGTGCGACCGGCCCCCGGGCGACCGCACGGACGGATTGCACAAACATCGAAAGGTCGTAGCGGTCGGCGAAGCGCCAGAGGATTGCGCGAAGTTCGTCGGATGGCAGGGTCTGGAGGGAGGGAGTGTTCGGTTCCATGGAATTCCCAGCCGTCATACATTCCGGCGGTGCTTCCCACGACGCGAATCAGCGGGAACCTTGACTCCCATCATGATTTCAAAGCGAAAAACCGAGTCCTTTGCCTACACCGGTTTTTCGAACGAGTTGATCTGGCGGGCCATCTTGGCAACGAGGGCGGTCCAGCCGGTCTGGTGGCTGGCTCCGACGCCGGCTCCGTTGTCGCCGTTGAAGTATTCGTTGAAGAGGAGGAGGTCGCGCCAGTGCGGGTCGTTTTGGAACAGCTCCACGCCGCCGTTGAACGGCCTGTGACCCGCGGCATCGGGAGTGAAAATCCCGACGAGTCGGCGCTCGAGCTCGAGCGTAATGTCCCAGAGGTTCATCTCGTTTCCGCTGCCGGACGGGAACTCGACCTTGAACGTGTCGCCGAAGTAGAAGGCAAATTTTTGGAGTGCCTCGATGAGGAGGTAGTTCATCGGCATCCAGACCGGGCCGCGCCAGTTCGAGTTGCCGCCGAACATGGCAACCGGGCTGTCGGCTGGGCTGTAGGTGAGGGTCTCGGTTTTATCGCCCTCGGTGAACGTGTAGGGATGGTCCTTGTAGTGGCGGGAGAGGGCGCGGATGCCGTGGGGTGAGAGAAATTCGTCCTCGTCGAAGAGGCGCTCGCAGAGCCGCCGCAGGCGCTCGGGCGGGACTAGCGAAATCAGAAGACGGCCGTCCACCTCCTGCCCGATGTGGTGGAGCTGGTCGAGGAGGTGCGGACGGTGCTGCGCGAACCAGTCGATCCGCTTCCGGAGCAGGGGAAATTGTTGGACGGTCTTCGAGTCGAAGCTCTCGACGGCGAAGATCGGCGTGAGCCCGGCGATCGAGCGCGTCTTCAAATACGCGGTCGAGCCATCGGTGCGCTTGAGCACATCGTAGTAAAACCCGTCCTCGTCGTCCCAGAGCGCGAACCCGCCGGAGCCGACGGCGTTCACCGCGGAGGCGAGGTAGATGAAGTCGTTCAGGAACTTGTCGGCAATGTCCTCGTATTCCGGCTCCGACTTGGCGAGCTCGATCGCGATGTTGAGCATGTTGAGGCAGAACATCGCCATCCAGGCGGTGCCGTCGCTCTGCTCGATCCTGCTGCCATCGGGGAGAGGATACCTGCGGTCGAAGACCCCGATATTGTCGAGCCCGAGAAACCCGCCCTCAAAGACGTTGTCGCCGGTCTGGTCGACGCGGTTCGCCCACCAGGAATAGCCGAGCAGAAGCTTGTTGAACGCGCGCTTGAGATACGAGAGGTCGCCTTTCCCGCTCATCCCGCGTTCGATCGAATAAATCCGCCAGCTCGCCCAGCCGCCGATCGGCGGGTTCGCGTCCGAGAGTGCCCACTCGTAGGCCGGCTGCTGGGCGCTCGGCGAGGTGTAGCGCTCGCCGCGCAGCAGCATGCTCTGCCGCTTCGCTGTGGCCGGATCGGCGACGGCGAAGGCGACGGATTGGAACATCAGATCCCACGCGCAAAAATACGGGTATTCCCAGCAGTCCGGCATCGAAATGACGTCGTGCGCATGGAGTTCCTTCCAAAAGCTGTTCCGGCCGTGCGCGCGCTCAGGCGGCGGAGGCGGCATCGTCGGATCGCCCTCCAGCCATTTGCTCACCGGGTAATAATAAAATTTCTTGCACCAAAGGAGTCCTGCGAGGGCGCTGCGGTGGACGCGGGAGAGCTCCTTGGGAAGCCCCGGCGTGCGGGACTCGTAGAACGCGGCGCACTCCTGTTCGCGCACGGCGACAGTGGCATCGAACGTCTCGCCGAACGGCTCGGGTTTCGGAGGACGGCAGAGCCGCAGGCGGATCGTCCATTCCTCGCCCGGCGCAAGGGTTTTTTGATAGACCGCTGCTGCCTTCGTGCCGAACTGCGAGGGATTCACCGCGTCTTTGTTTCCGGTGACAAAATATTCGTGGAAGGCGTCCTTGAGATGAGGTGCGGGATTTTTCGCGACGAAAAGTTTCTGCGCGTTCGTCTCGTTGTCGGTGAAAAGGAATTCCTCCGCAGCGTCGCAGTAGAGGTGGTATTCCGGAAGCCCCCACGGATGCGCAATGATGGCGGGCGCGTGCGCCGCACGGTGCAACTCCGGCTTGATGGCATCCGCCTGCCCCCACGACCAAGTGTTCCGGAACCAGAGTGTCGGGAGCACGGTGAGCGGCGACGGGTCGGGCCCGCGGTTGATCGCGCGGATCCGGATGCAGATGTCTTCGGGACCTTCCTTCGCGTATTCCACAAAGAGGTCGAAATACCGGCCGCCGTTGAAAATCCCGGTATCCACGAGCTCGTATTCCGGCTCGGTGCGCGGACGCCGCCCGTTTTCCTCGACGAGGCGGTCATACGGAAATTCCGCCTGCGGGTATTTGTAGAGCCCGCGCATGAAGCTGTGCGTGGGCGTGTTGTCGAGGTGGTAGAAGTAGTCCTTGAGATCCTCGCCGTGGTTGCCCTGAGGGTTCGAGAGGCCGAACGGGCGCTCTTTGAGCATCCGGTCGTGCCCGTTCCAGAACGCCGGCGCAAAACACACCCGCCCGTCGGAATCGCTGATCCCGAGCAGTCCGTCCTCGCCCCAGCGGTAAACCCGCGACCGCGCGTGCTCGTGTGGAAAAAAGTTCCACGCATCGCCGTCGGCCGAATAGTCCTCGCGCACCGTCCCCCACTGCCGGTCGCTCAAATACGATCCCCAAAGCCCCCACTCTTCCCGGCCCGCATCGCGCGCCGCCATCCGCTGTGATTCCGCATCGTCCGGCATGCTTCCTTATCTCTCAGATCACGCGCCGGTTGTCACGCATCAGCAGTTAGGACAATGCCCCATCGCCCCTTCTTGACGGGAAACCATATTCCCGTATCGTTAGGCTATGAAGACCACCATCGACATCCCGGAGCCGCTTTACAAAAAGGCAAAATTCCGCGCCATCGAGCACGGTGTCACCTTGAAGCAGATCATGCTGACCAGTTTGGAGCACACGTTGAGCCAACCTGCTTCCACCCCTCCTGCCGTTCAGTCGTTCGCCCAGCGGCGCAGGCTGAGGCCCAAATTTCAGCAGTTGCGTCAGGCCGGAGCCCTCTCTGGTGGCGTGGACTCCACGGTGAGTGTTTCGGAGGACCGTTCTGCCCGCGAAAATGCTCTACTTTGATTCCAACTACCTCTTCCGGCTCTACTCCACCGAGGCCGGGTATGAGCAAGTCCAGGCGCTGGCAGATCAGTCCGACGGCATCGCCATCACGTCGTGGGCACGCGCCGAATTTGCATCCATCCTCCTCTGCAAGCGCCGGGAGTCAGCCTTCTCCCCGCAGACCGCAGAGGAGGTCCTGTTGCAATTTGAGGATGATCTCACCACCGGCGCGGTCACGCTCCTGGCTGTTGATGATGCCGTAATGCGCCACTTGGAGACCACCCTGCGCACAGCTCCTGCCTCCACTTTTCTCCGTGCGACGGATGCCCTCCACCTGGCTTGCGCCGCCCACCACGGTTTTACGGAGGTCTATTCCCGGGACCGCCACTTCCTCGCCGCAGCCGCTCTCTTTGGCCTGCGCGGAATCAACATCATTCCCGACGATTCGGCCGAACCAAATGAAAAGAGGCAGACCCCATGAGCAAAAAGAAACCAACACCCGGCGGGCGCGCTAAAAAGAACACCGAAGTCGCATTGGTTCGCTCTTCGGCTGCGGAATACCTCACCTTTGTGGCGGCTGGCGGCAACTCGGAGGCCAGCGTGGAAATGCGCTATGAAGATGAGAATATCTGGCTGACGCAGAGGATGATGGCCGTGCTTTACGATGTCTCAGTCCCTGCCATCAACCAGCACCTGAAACGCATTTTCAGCGACAACGAATTGGACGAATCTTCAGTGGTTAAGCAATACTTAACCACTGCCGCCGACGGCAAGGGCTACCAGACGAAGCACTACTGCCTGCAAGCGATCATCGCCGTTGGCTTCAAAATCGAGAACGAGCGAGCAGTCCAATTCCGCAAGTGGGCCAACCAGATCGTGAAGGACTACACCGTCCAAGGCTGGACCATGGATGCCGAACGCCTCAAGCACGGCGGCATCCTGACGGATGAGTTCTTCGAGCGCCAACTGGAAAAGATTCGGGAAATCCGGCTTTCCGAGCGCAAGTTCTACCAGAAAATCACCGACATCTACGCCACCGCTTTGGACTACGACACGTCCGCGACGGCGACGAAGCGATTCTTTGCAGCGGTTCAAAACAAGATGCACTACGCCGTGCACGGCCAAACGGCAGCTGAATTGATCGTGGATCGCGCAAACCACGAAAAGCAAAACATGGGGCTGACCAGTTGGGAGGACGCCCCCAAAGGGAAAATCCAGCGATACGACGTTTCCATTGCCAAGAACTACCTCTCGGAGTTCGAGCTTGGTCAAATGCAGCGCATTGTCTCCGCCTATCTCGACATGGCCGAAATGCAGGCCATGCGGAAAATCCCCATGACCATGGAAGACTGGGAAAAGCGCTTGAGCGGATTCCTCCAGCTTTGGGACCGGGAAATCTTGCAGGATGCCGGAAAAGTGACAGCGGAACTGGCAAAGACCCACGCCGAAAGCGAATTCGAGAAATACCGCATCGTGCAGGACCGGCTGTTCGAGTCGGACTTCGACCGGGCAATCATGAAACTGCCACCGAAAGGAGGCACCCCGTGACTGACTCATTCGACATTCAGCATTCGGAATTTGCCCCGTCCCGCCCAAGGGCAACGCCAAATTCACCCGCCTCACCTCGGATGCAGGAGGTTGGTTTTGTTTGGAATACAAAGGCTCTTCCTGCTGCATCGGAACCTGATCATTCGTCGTAGCGGCGGTCAGTGACCGTCGGTGTTTCATATTCTTGCGTCAGACCACCGCTACGCAAACCCGCGCGGAAATATATCCCGGCGTTGGGGTGGCCTGTGGTAGGGTGCGGGACGAATGAAGAAGACTTTTCTATTGCGCGTTCCGGACAAGGAGGACGTGCGGGTCGTGGAGGCGATTAAGGTCACGGTTGCGAAGTATGTGAAGCGGGAGCGCCGGAAGACGCTGCCTGACGGGGTGGATTTCTGGGATTTCCGCTGCAAGGTCGGGCTGGACAGCCAGACCGCCGCCGGCACGCATCTCACAGGAGTTCCGAAGGCGATTGATGCTGTGGCCCTGGCCGGCGGAGATGAGGTTTATGTGGAGGTTCTGGCCTGTCCCGAACACCGCGCAAAGAAACCGCCTTATCAACGGGAGGAGTCGTGAAGATCATCAGCGCTGTCTTTCACTCCAGCTCGCCCGATCTGGCCACGTGCCCAGAGTCGGGCCTGCCGGAGTTTGCGTTCATCGGCCGGTCGAATGTCGGCAAATCTTCGCTCATCAACACGCTGACCCGCGAGGCGGGGCTTGCGAAGGTTTCGCGCGTTCCGGGAAAGACGCGGCTGATCAACTTTTTCACGATCAACAACACGTGGAGCCTGGTGGATCTTCCTGGCTACGGCTATGCGAAGGTCGCCAAGAAGGAGCGGAGCAGCTTCAGCTCGTTCGTGGCCGAATACCTCCGGCGCCGGCCCAATCTCCTGGGAACATTCGTGCTGATCGATTGCCGGCTCGGCCCGCAGAAGCTGGATTTGGAATTTCTGCACTGGATGGTCGGCTGCGGGCTGCCGTTTGTGATCGTTTTTACCAAAGCGGACAAGCTCACCGACAAGGCGGCGCAGAAAAATGTCGAGGCTTTCCTCGCCGCCATGCGGGAGATCAGCGAGGAGCAGCCCGCATTCGTCCTCACCTCCGCAAAACTTGAGACAGGACGTTCGGAACTCCTAGACCTGATTGCTTCCGCGATGGCGGAGGATGCGGAGTCTCCTGGCTGACGCTCTGGATCAATTTTTTCCGACCCGGATGATATCGACCCAGATCGGAAGGGCGAGCGTGGCACCATAGCCGCCGGGGCGGATGGTGCGGGGTTGGTCGAAGCCGACCCAGACCCCGCAGGTGAGGTGCTGGTCGAAGCCGAGAAACCAGGCATCGACGAAGTTGTTGGTGGTGCCGGTTTTTCCCGCTGCGAACCCGCGGAGTCCGAGTTCGCGGGCGCGGGCGGCGGTTCCCCGGTCGATGACTTCTTCGAGCAGGGCGGTCGTCTGGCGCGTGGCGGCAGATTCAAAGACCGGCAGGCGTCCGTGTGTCGCCTTGTAGAGGATGTGGCCTTCGGCGTCGGTAACGCGCTCAATGAGATAGGGCTGGAGCTTCGTGCCTCCCGTGGCGAAGACCGTGTAGGCGGCGGTGAGATCCTTGAGATTCGTCTCGAACGCCCCGAGGCAGAGCGCGGGAAACCGGGGAGGATCGACCGAGAGGCCTGCACGGATCACGGCATCGGCCACATTGTCGAGTCCCGCACGGAGGCCGATCCGCACGGTCATCGTATTCCTCGAATCGATGAGCCCCTCGCCGGACGGCTGCATCCCGCGGTATGTGCCGTCGGAGTTGGCGGGGCTGTATGCGCCGTATTTGGAGGGCATCTCTCCCGGGCCAAGCCGGTCGTCATTCACCCGCTCATTCGGCTGCAGTCCGCGTTGGAAGGCTTCCGCATAGACGAACGGCTTCACGGTGGACCCGATCTGGCGGCGTCCGAAGAGTGCCCGCTGGAACTTGCTCCTCCCGTAATCGCGGCCGCCAACGATCGCGCGGATCCCGCCTGTCGAGTTGTCCATCGCCAGGACTGCCGCCTGCAAATAGGGTGCGGATTTTTCCGCATCGAGAATCTGGGAGTCGAAGGATCCCGCCGGCGGATGCGGGTATCCCGGCTGCGCCTCGATCTCACGCAGCCTGCTGGAGACCGACGCCTCGGACGCCGTCTGCAGTGCCCCGTCGATCGTCGTGTAAATTTTCAGTCCGCCGCCATCCATCTGCCCGGGCTCGAGGACCATGTCGAGATCGCGCAGGATGGCATCCATCGCCCAGTTGTCCTCCGGGGAGGTTTTTGTTTTTGGCGAGGTGACGAGCGGTTCGGATGAGGATTCGTTCTGCTGGGCGAGGGTGATGAGCCCGAGGTCGTGCATCCGCTTGAGCACGGTGTTCCGCTCCCGGAGCGCCCCCTGCGGGTTGTTGAGCGGGGAATACCGGTTCGGGCTCCGGATCAGCCCTGCGAGCGCCGCTGCTTCCTGCAGGGACAGCCGGGATGCCGGTTTGCCGAAATACGTCTGGCTCGCGGCCTCGATCCCGTAGGTGCCGGAACCGAAGTAAATCCGGTTCATGTAAGCCTCGAGGATTTCCTCCTTCGTCAGCTCGGTCTCGATCCGGAATGCGAGTGCCGCCTCGATGAGCTTGCGGTGGAAGTTTTTTCCGCCGAGGGGAAAGCTGTTGCGGGCGAGTTGCTGGGTGATCGTGCTCGCTCCCTCGCGGAATCCGCCGAGGAAGAGGTTGCGCACGACCGCGCGGGTGACCCCGATCGGGTCGACCCCGTGGTGCTGGTAAAACCGCGTGTCCTCGCGGCTGATGAGCGCGTTCACAAAATGATTCGAGACCTTGTCGAACGGTACGACCACGCGGTTCTCACCCGCCAGCCGGCTGTAGAAGTTCCCCTTGTAGTCGTAAACGACGGACCGCTCGTCCATGTCGTGGATCGTCCGCAAATCGAACCGCAGGGCCCATGCGTAATAGCCCAGGGCAACGACCGTCCACAAAAGCAAGGTCACGATACCGAGACGAAAAAGCGCCTTGAGCAACCAGTGCGAGCGCTTTCGTTTTGGCGGGAGTTTCCGCTTCGACCGCACGGGTTTTCGTTTCGCTCGCGACATGCTTCCTCCCATCTAGCCGAAAAATGCCCGATGCAAAACACGTTCCATCACATCACCTCAAGAAAGCCCTCTCCGGACACGCCAAACCCACTCGCAAAGAACGGTGCATTTGTTGCGTAAATAGTTTTGCAGAAGATTATTCTAATCCTGTAACTGTCTGCCATGGCGTTTCAACAAGGCGGCCTTCGCGGCTTTTTCGGAGACAGGGTGTTTGGAAAGGAGAGGATTTTTCTCTTTCTGGTTTTTCCTCCGCTCCTGCTTGCAACAATCGGCCTGATTTACGTGCAGGTGAAGCCTCCCGCGCGCCCGGCTCAGCGTTCCACAGAACCCCAAGCCGTCCCTGTGGTCCGGACACCCGCCCTGACTCCTGTCGATTTGATGCGAAGCCTGGACGAGGCTGAAGCCATGGAAAAACAGGCGGTGGCAAGCGGTTCTCAAGAAGCCATTCAATCCGCCTGCACGGCCTTCGAGAAGATCGCGGCCAGCAATCCGGAGAGCGACCGCGCGTGGGGAGGTCTGGGACGATGCCTGAATGCGCAGCAGAAATACCCCGAGGCGCTCCATGCTCTCGATCACGCGTGCCGGCTGAATATCGTGGAGGCACGCCATTTCGGAGCCCGCGGAACCGCCCGCCGCGCGCAGGGCGATTTCCGTGGTGCCCTTGCCGACTACGGGGATTCGCTGCGCCTGAAATCCGGAGACCCGATGGTCTCCAACCTCATTCTGTTGCTCGCTCTCCAGATGGGCGACGAAGGGCTCTACTCGCAGAAGCTCAACGGCATCGCCAGGTCCCTGAGCAAAGCTCCCGACGCAACATGGGCGATTGCTGCGGTCGCGAGCGAGATGCGCGCGGGCAATTTTGAACTGGCGGCGGCCCTGCTCCGACAGGCCGGAGGAATCATGCCGGAAGCCCTGATTCAGAGCCTGCTCAAAGACCCCGTGTTCTCCGACAGGCGCGGACAGGATTTTCTCGAAAAATTCAGATCCGGGGCATTCGCGGGCACGGAACAGCCAGCGGCCGTTGGGAATTGACCCGGCCGCCATTCTCCTGAGATGTTTCAGGTGATGGATTCCCTGACACTGCTCTGGCTGATCTTCGCGGTGACAGTTCTCATCGTGTTCTCGCTTGATCTTTTTGTCGTCACCCACCGGCACTCCCCGGTCGGCGTGGCTTCGGCTCTCAGATGGACCGGGCTTTGGGTGACGGTGGCCTTGGCCTTCGGCGCGGCGATCTTCGCTCTGCACCCCCGAGGTCACGAGATCGCGATGCTCTATATCACCGGCTATCTCATGGAGTATTCGCTTTCGGTGGACAACCTGTTCGTCTTCATCCTGATTTTTTCGCTCATGGGGGTCCGCGAGGAGGCGCAGCCGAAACTCATCAAGCTCGGCATCTTTTTGTCGATCGTCCTCCGGATCGTCTTCATCCTTTTCGGCGTGGCCCTGGTCCAGCACTTCCACTGGCTGATTTCCCTCTTCGGCGCGCTGCTGATCTGGACCGCGTGGAAAATGCTCACCTCGACGGAAGACGAAAAGATCGATCCCAAGGCGAACCCGTTTTACCGGATCGCGGCCCGTTTTCTGCCTCTCTATACAGGAGACCCTCTCACCCGGCGGCTTGTCGTGCGGCACGAGGGAAAACTCTGCATTACCCCCCTCTTCCTCGTCTTCCTGGTCATCGGAAGCACGAACGTGGTTTTTGCGCTCGATTCGATCCCGGCGATCATGGGCATCAGCCAGGATCCGTTCGTCGTGGTGACATCAAGCGTCTTTGCGGTTCTGGGCCTGGGCTCGCTCTTCTTCGCCCTCCGGGGAGTCATGGCGATGTTCAAGTTCCTGCAGCACGGCGTGAGCATCATCCTCTTTTTCATCGGGGCAAAGATGATCGCCGACCTGTATCATCCTGTCGGCGAGTGGTTCCAGGCGCACCTCTTTGTGCCCCTACTGGTCATCGCCGTCGTCCTCATCGTATCCATCGTTCTCTCGGTCTGGCACAACCGGCTTTCCCCCTCCGGCGGGGGAAACCCCCTTCTATGAGCAACACCGTCTTCGGCCTCACCATGCTGGTCGTGGGAATGGGCGGCACCCTTGCCACGCTCTTCCTGATTACGATAGTCATCCGTGCGCTCCGCGCGCTGTTCCCGGTCCGGCCTGATGACAAGGAGGAAAAGAAATGAGCGATGCGATCCTGAGCGCGCTGGGCGCGCTGTTTGAGGGGGCTCGATTTATGTTCACCCACGGCGGACCGAACCTCATCATGATCGCGGTCGCCTGCGTGATGTTCTGGCTGGCGATCGCGAAAGGTGTCGAGCCGCTGCTCCTTCTTCCGATCGGGTTCGGATGCCTTCTCGTCAACCTGCCGCTGAGCGAGGTGATGCAGGCGGATGGCGTGCTGAAGACGCTTTACGATATTGGAATCGGCAACGAGCTGTTCCCGCTGCTGATCTTTGTCGGCATCGGATCGATGACGGATTTTTCGCCACTTCTTGCGAACCCGCGTCTGCTCCTGTTCGGCGCCGCAGGGCAGCTCGGGATTTTCATCACGCTTCTCCTTGCGCTGGCGCTTGGATTTTCGAAAGAGGCGGCGGTCTCGATCGCGGCGATCGGCGCCTGCGACGGGCCGACGGTCATTTATGTTTCGAATATGTTTGCCGGGATGAACCGGATTCCGACCGCGATGGTCGGCGCGCTGGCGGTGGCCGCCTATTCCTACATGGCGCTCGTTCCGGTGATCCAGCCGCCGATCATGCGCCTGCTCACGACCCGCAAGGAGCGCGAAGTCAAAATGCCGAGCCCGAAGGGAAAGGTTTCAAAGGCGGCCCTCATCGCATTTCCCATCGTTGTCACGGTGATCACCGGCATCGTCGCGCCGAAAGGCCTTCCCCTCATGGGCATGATCATGCTCGGGAATTTCATGAAGGTCACCGGGGTCGTCCCCCGCCTTGCCTCGGCCGCCGAGAATGAGATCGCAAACATCTCGACGCTCTTTCTCGGACTCGCCATCGGCGGGACCATGGCCGGGCAGCAGTTCCTGACGCGCGAGACGCTCATGGTTTTCGGTCTCGGGCTCGTGGCGATCACGATCGACACGGCAGGCGGTATCCTCCTCGGCAAGCTCTGGTATCTGCTCTCGGGCGGGAAGGTGAACCCGCTCGTCGGAGCGGCTGGCATCTCCGCCTATCCGATGGCCGCGCGCCTCGTCCAATCCGAGGGCCAGCGGTGGAACAAAAACAACTACCTCCTCATGCATGCGATGGCAGCAAATACCGGCGGACAGATCGGATCCGTCATGGCCGCCGCCATCATGCTCTCGCTGCTCAAGGGGCTGGGGATCATTTGATGAGGCAATCCATGTAGGCAACGGTGTTGAAAGTGCATGCTAATAAGAAGCATAGGAATGCCTAAGGACTGCGATAAGATCGACCCAGGGAGCCTCGCGAGTGAGGGAGGCTCGCAACCATCGCAGGAGCTTGACGGTGCGCTGAGTGAGACGCAGA
>QYQL01000005.1 GCA_007280915.1 Verrucomicrobiaceae bacterium
GAGCTTCCTGCTCCCGCTTGAGCGCTTGCAGTCGATGGTCAAACGGTTCGGTCCTCGCACCGTCATGAACGTCGAGCCCGGCAGGCTCTTCTGTGACCTGGGCACAGGCCGTGTCAGTGAAAACGTCGAAGCACCGGAGTTGAAGGAGTTCCCCGAGGAACCGGCCTTTGAAATCAAAACAGTGGCCCTGCCGGAGTCATTCCAGCGCAGGTTCATCGAGACGATGGGCTGCTCCTCCACGGATGCGACCCGTTACGTCCTCAACGGCATCCTACTGGATGTCAGCGATCCGGCCTGTCACAACATGGTCGGCACCGATGGCAGACACCTGTTCAGCGCGAACAGCTTCACCCTGCCACTCTCGGAATCGGTCATCGTCCCCAGCCACAAGCTTCTGCTTTGGCGGGGTCTGGCGGATCTGCCGTGGGCGCTGGCGGGACAGAAGAAAAAGAACAACACGCTCGTCCGCATTGCGGCAGGGAATTGGATGATGACCTTGAAAACCATCGAGGGCAACTACCCCAATTGGAAGCAGGTTGTTCCGAAAACCGAACAGCGCCGCACCACCGTCACGCTGCCGGATGAGCACGAGTTTGCAAAGATCGTCAACGGTCTTCCCGGCGGGGATCTGAACGACAAACCGGTGGATCTCGTGATCGAAAACGGAGCCGTCTCAGTGAAAAGCAACACCGGTGCATCCAGCATCCTCCTCGAAGGAGCCAAGGCCAAAGGGCCGGACATCAAAATCCGCCTCAACCGCAATTATCTGACCAAGGCATTCGACTTCGGGCTCACCAACATCAGCCTGATTGATCCCATGTCGGCCCTGCTCTTCACCAGGGAGGGCAGGCAGATGGTCGTCATGCCATTGAGGACGCCCGACTACTCGCAGCCAGTCAAGCCACCGGAGGCACCAACAAACCAACAGGCTCCCAGCGAGCCACAACCAGAAAGGAAACCCATGCCCGCAATCAACGGACATACCAACGGGGCGGCAACGCCCTACCTCAACGGAGCCCCGCGCTCCACAACGCCGGCGATTCCGGCAGCGGATAAACCGGCCATCGAAGCAGCCATCGAAAAACTCGACGGCTTCAAGGTCACCTTCCGCGAAGCCCTCATCGGCGTCACTGAGATCACGACCCTGCTCCGGCAGGCTGTCAGGGACCAGAAAGTCGGTGAGAAAGAAATCCACCAAGTCCGCCAGACGTTGCGTTCTCTCCAGAGCGTCAAACTCTGACCGACACCGGAACGGGGGTGCAGGCAACATGCTTGCGCCCCTCTCCGCTTCCACAAAATCCAACATGATTCACGTTATTGATGAACCCGGCACTTGGGATGTCCTCCCTGTTGCCCCGGTTCCGCCAGCCACAAACAACCGCATGCTCCTGCATTGCGGCGGACAAGTCATCGAGCGGGATTCGCTCTTTGGCATTCAGACACCACCGGCAACAGACACCTGGTTCCCGCTTTCCCACCGGCATCTTGTCGTGGAAGTGGAAAGCCAGCTTGTTGATGCCGGATTCAACCTGCTCGGCCAGACACACGCGATCAGCCACGATGGCAACCGCTACTTCGGCATCCTCGAAGTGTCCCAATTCGGCAACATGCCGCAGAACGGACACGGCTGGGTTGTGGGCCTGAGAAACAGCCATGACAAGACCTTTCCTGCTGGCCTCGTTGCTGGCACGAAGGTCTTTATATGCGACAATCTCGCGTTTTCTGGCCTCATCCAGATCCGCCGAAAGCACACGCGGTTTGCCGTGCGGGATCTCCGGCAGCTCACAGCTCGTGCCATCGGTCAACTCGGCACCCACCTCGTGCAGTTGGACAAGCGCATTGAAGCCTACCAACACATGCGCCTCACCGACGGTCGCGCACATGACCTCGTGATCAAGGCCACGGATTGCCGCGCCATCACGACCAGCCAGATCCCAGAGGTTCTGGCCCACTGGCGGAAACCTGAGCACGAGGAATTCCGTCCCCGCACGGCATGGTCCCTCTTCAACGACTTCACGGAAGCGTTCAAGGAGATCAACCCGCACACCGCCATCGCCAGAGGAGAAGCCCTTCATGGGCTCTTCGATGGAGCCGTGGCCTTGGCGTCATGAGCCGGGAAACCCCATGGGGAACGCAATACCCACGCATCCGCTCCATCCACTTGAATAAGTGGGAGCGTCCGTTGAGGGCCACCGTCTGGACAAAATACGGGGTCGTCAAGGTGGTATGGAAGGACGTTGCGGGTGAGCGGTGCTGGTTCTCCAGCGTAACCGGGGATGCCAAGCGGGAGGCTGTTCCCGCGATTGAGCACATTGAACAGATGTGCGAGACCATGCACTGAACCGTGCGTGGTCGAAGAAACTCATCTGCCTGCCGGGGGTGAGTTTTTTAGCTACCAAGGGAATTTCATGTATACTGACTGCCATGAACACCTGCCCCTGCATTGAATCCGTCAAAACGCTCATCACCACAGGAAAATGGGAGGGGGGGTGCTGTGAATGCGGGAAGAAGATCCCGCTCGGCCATTTGATCATCGCCGGTGCGGTCGGTCTGTTGCTGGCCGTGTTGATGGGTGCTCTGGTGTCGCGGCGGCGGGGGTGAATTGATTTGGTGGGGACCTCGCCCCTGTTTTCCTCCGGCAGATTTCTGAATCGCCACGCCGCTCGGTTCCCGATACTTTTTTCGCTTCTTCGCGCGTGATTTTTGGGGTGGGTTCGTAGATGTCCTACCTCCCATGCGAGAAGGAGCCCATTTATGCCCACTCTCAACTGGATCGGAAAAGAAGCGGTCGCGAAGCATCACCTCGATGTGCCGTTCCACCTGCTCAAGGACGTTCCCTCCCTCTCCTGCGGCGACCCCGGCACGGGCAACATCATCCTCCAAGCGGACAACCTCGTTGGGCTCAAGGCCATCCTCCCGTATTACGCCGGTCAGGTGAAGTGCATCACGATTGATCCTCCCTACAACACCGGTAACGAGGGCTGGGCCTACAACGACAACGTGAACAGCCCCGCCATCAAGCGGTGGCTCGGACAGGTCGTGGGCAAGGAGGGCGAAACCCTCGACCGCCATGACCGCTGGCTTTGCATGATGTATCCACGGCTCGTGCTGCTGAAACAGTTTCTCCATGAAGACGGCTCCATCTGGATACACATGGATGATTCTGAAATCGGGCTTCTCCGCGTTTTGATGGACGAGATTTTCGGCCCCCAAAGATTTGTCGCCTGCAACGTATGGCAGAAACGCTACTCGCGAGAAAACCGCGAGGCCATCGGTGACGTGCATGAATACATCATGGTTTATGCAATGAACCCGGACCGGTTTAAACAAATCAGGAATCTTGTGCCGCTCACGGAGGAGCAGTCCAAAATCTACAAAAATTCAAACAAAGATCCCAAGGGACGCTGGCGTGGCATTCCCATGACCGCTCAAGGCTGGAGGCCAAACCAGATGTATGAAATTGTTGGACCGAGCGGGAAAAAGCACAAGCCTCCCGAGGGGCGTTGCTGGGGTATGATTGAGTCCGAGTTCAAAAAACTGCATTCACAGAATCTCATCTTTTTTGGAAAAGACGGCAGTGCCCAACCCAGTGTCATCCGGTATCTCAGCGACGTTGAAGGATTCGTTCCTTGGACATGGTGGACACATGATGAGGTCGGCCACACCGACGAATCGAAGAAGGAGATCCAGAGCATTTTCGGAACCCAAACCGCTTTCGACACCCCCAAGCCATCTCGTATCGCAGAACGAATCGTGCAGATCGCCACAAAACCGGGAGACCTTGTCCTTGATTCTTTCGGCGGGTCAGGAACCACTGCCCACGGCGTCATGCGCGTCAACGCCGCGAATCCCGACAAATCGCCCCGCCGATTCATCATGATCGAGATGGAGGAGAAGATCGCCCGCGAGGTGACGGCAGAGCGTGTGCGCCGTGTGGCGGAGGGATACAAAAATGCCAAGGGAGAACAGATCCCCGGTCTTGGCGGAGGATTTCGTTTTTGCGAGTTGGGCGAGGAGCTTTTCGATGGACGCGGCCAAATCCGTGAATCTGTGAAATTTTCCGACTTGGCCCGCCACGTCTATTTCGTGGAGACCGGCGAGCCGCTGCCCCGGAGCCGTGTTCCGAACACCCCGCTTCTGGGCGTCCACAATGGCCGCGCCATTTGCCTGCTCTACAATGGCATTCTCAAAGACAAATCCCCGCAGGGTGGCAACGCACTCACCCACGAGACGCTGGCCCACATCAAAGAGGCGTGTGGGGAATGCTCCCGCATCGTCGTCTTCGGCACATCCCAACGGATTGCCGCCGCCCGTCTCAAACGCGAGCGCGTCACCTTCAAGCAAATCCCCTACACACTCAAATGAGCGACCGCTACGGCCACAAAAAATACCAGAACGATTCGCTGGAAATCCTTGGCGACTACCTGCTGCGGTGCCGTGAGACGGGGAATCCGGCGGTGGCATTCACTACTCTCACCGAGATCCCCTACAACGTCATCAGCGAGGTCGAAGGCGGTGCGAAAATGCCGGAGGACATGCCATTCATCTGCCTGCGCATCCCGACAGGTGGTGGCAAGACGGTGGTGGGAGCCCGCGCGATCAAGACCGCCCGCGATGCCTTGCTGGATACCGACCATCCGCTGGTTCTCTGGCTCGTTCCCAGCGATGCGATTTGCAAGCAGACCTTGGGTGCGATGCGGGACCGGAAAAACCCGCTGCGGCAGGTGCTCGAAGAGAAACTCGGTTCCGTGGAAATCCTCGACGGGGATCAGGCGCTCAACCTGACTCCATCAGCCCTTGGCTCCGGCGCGGTCATCATCGTGGCGACGATCCAAAGTTTCCGGGTCGAGGATACGGAGATCCGCAAAGTCTATGGCAACAGCGGGCAGCTCATGGGCCATTTCGACCACATCCCGCTGGAAGTGAAAAACCTGTTCCCCGAGGGATTCCCGCACAGCCTGGCCAACGTCCTGCGGCTGCGCCGTCCACTCGTCATCGTGGACGAGGCACAGAACGCGCGTTCCCCGCTCTCCATGCAGGTGCTCGAACGATTCCAGCCCCGCGCGATCATCGAACTCACGGCCACGCCGGAAGCGAAAAAGAATCCGTCGAATGTCCTCGTATCCGTCTCCGCTGCGGAACTCAAAGCGGAGAACATGGTGAAACTTCCCATCGTCCTCTCGGCCGAGACGGGGTTCAAAGAGATCCTGACCTCCGCCATCGCGATGCGCGGCGAGTTGGAAACCGAGGCGGCGGCGGAGAAAAAATCCACCGGCGAATACATCCGCCCGATCCTCCTCTTCCAAGCGGAGCCCCACGATCAAGCCCGCCCCGATGCGCTCACGGTCGAGGTTTTGGAAAAGGCACTCCGCGAGGAACACAACATCCCGGAGAACCAGATCGCGGTGGCAACCGGCACGGAGCGAGGATTGGACGGCGTTGATCTCAATTCCGAATCCTGCCCGATCCGCTACGTCATCACGCAGTCGGCGCTCAAAGAAGGCTGGGACTGCCCGTTTGCCTACGTGCTCTGCTCGGTGGCCAACCTGCGTTCGTCAACCGCCGTGGAGCAAATCCTTGGTCGCATCCTGCGCATGCCCCGTGCCGAGAGGAAGACGCGGGAGGCCCTGAACCGCTCGTATGCCTACGTGCGCTCACCACATTTTTATCTGGCGGCGGAGGCCCTGCGGGATTCGCTCGTCAAAGGCGCGGGCTACGACAGGAAGGAAGTCAGCGAATTTTTCATCCCACGGGAGCCGAAGCAGATCGGCTTGGATTTTGAAGCCAGTGGACGCCGCACGATCACGATCACGCTGAACGCGGATGTCGCGCCCCTGCCCGAAAAGGTCAAAGATGTCGCCCGAGTGACCGGCGAAAAGAAGCTCACGCTCTCCGGTTCCCCGAAAAAGCAGGAGGCGGCAGCCATCCTCGAAGCGGTGACAAACGAGGAGGACAAGGAGGTTGTCCGGGCCGCACTCGTGGAATTGCAGCAACACGAACGCGCCTTCACGTCACCGGCTGAACGCGGAGAAGAATTCCTCATCCCGCAAATGATGCTCGAACTCGGCGGCGAGCCCGTTTCCCCCGATGAGGCCACATGGCTGGAAACCGGCTGGAGCCTTCCCAAACCGCCCACCGGTGAAGATTGTCCGTCCCTTCTCACCACGACCCGCGCCGATACGGTTGGCATCGTGGATGTGGAGGATGGCAAGGTCGTCACCCGCCAGATCCCCGCGATGGCTGCGGAGTTGGCCTTGATCGAGGTGCAGGAAAACTGGTCGCAGGAAAGGTTGGTTTCCTGGCTGGATCGGAATATCCCGCATGATGACGTTGACCCCGGCGAGTCTCTGGCATGGCTGGATGGCGTTGTTTCCCTGATGCTCGCCACTTATCCGCTGGGGCGCTTGGTCCGTGAGAGATTCGAGCTTCGCCGCCGTCTCGAAACCCGCATCGGCGAACTCCGCCGTGAGGCCAGCCGCCGAGCCTACCAGGAAACCCTCTTTGGAGATTCCTCCACCGCAACCGTGCGCGTCGGGGGTGACTACCACTTTCGCTTCGACAACGACCTCTACCCCTGCAACCGCGCCTGTGCCCGTGGCAGGGAGTTCACAAAACATTTCTACGAACAGGTTGGGGAGCTGAGAGAGGAGGGAGAGGAATTCTTCTGCGCGAAGTTCATGGACGGACTGCCGGATGTCGAATTCTGGGTTCGCAACCTCGAACGCCAGCCCGTCTATTCGTTCTGGCTCCAAACCTCGACCGACAGGTTTTATCCAGACTTCATCTGCAAACTGAAAAACGGCAGGATCCTCGTCGTGGAATACAAGGGCGAGGGAATCTCCACCACCGACGACACGAAAGAAAAGGAACGCCTCGGAAACCTCTGGGCCGACAGAAGCGGCGGAACCTGCCTCTTCCTCATGGTCAAAGGCCCCGGCGAATTGTCCCGGATCGCGGAGGCTGCGAAAAATGGCACGAGAGCTCCGCAGGGTGGGCTGTTAAACCTTGGGGATTGACAGAAGTGGGAAATCCCACCATCCTTCCCTCATGCCAACAGCCACAATCAAGCCGCCAAGGACGCGGAAGGATGTCTCGGTTTTGCAGGATTACGACGTGTCCGCCGACGCGAAGAACCGGATCAGCCTGCGGGGGGCCAAGGTGAAATACTTCCATGTGATGGTTCTCTCCGATGGGGGCTACCTGCTGCAACCGCAGGCTCTTGTCCCGTTGGATGCGATCCCGGCGCGAACGCTCAAGATGCTGGACCGCTCCGTGGCGCAACTCAAGCGGGGCAGGGCCTCCGCGCCGATTGATCTGACCCCTTTCCTCAAGGACTGATGGCGTTCAAGATCCGCATGGGACAGCCCGAGATGGAATCCCTTTGGAATGACCTTTCCACGCGGAAGCAGTTGGGCTTGCTCGACAAAGAGGAAGAGAAATTCTTCAAAAAGCTGGTCAAGGCCCTTGGGTTCTTGAGTGCCAACCCGAGGCACAACAGCCTCGCGTCGCACGAGATCAGCGACCTGAGCCGGAAATATGGCATGAAGATTTTCCAGTCGTATCTGGAGAACAACACTCCTGGTGCAGGACGGATATTCTGGGCATACGGCCCCGATCAAGGGCACATCACGATCCTGGCAATCGAGCCGCATCCCGAAGACAAAAAGCAGGGTGCCTACGAGCGGATCAAGCTCGCTGGAATGCCTGAAACCGAGCGAAAACGGTAGCCCCGATCAGACTCCCCCCATGAAATTCTTCCTCGCTCTCCTGCGAAAACTGTTCCGGCTCCCCGAGCCCATGCCCACGAAACGAGTCCTCTCCCGCTGGACTCCCCTCTGATTCAGAGTGGGCATTCCACGGCCCCTGCTTGATGTATGCTCGACGAGCTTCTGAACACGAACGACCCCAACCAGAAATGGTCAACGGAAGAGATGCTTCGAGTCCTTGGCATCCGAATTTGGACGTCGCACTCTTTTAAATATCACGAGGCCCCCGCACACCTCAGCCTACAGGAACTCTTTGATCTGGTCATTTCAGACGATGACGATTCGCGCCCAGGATACCTTGTCAGCCCCATGCTTGACCGCAGGACTGTCGGCATAAAAGGATTCTGGAAGGCAGTCGCTGCCCTCAACGCAGCAGACTTCCAATCGAACATTAAGGAGATCTGGAGGCTCAAACACGAAAAAATGCTACGCTCATTGAGGGTGGTAGGCTCCGAGAGATATAAATGGTCGAAGCCATTGAATCGGGCTGGCTGGTTTTATTCATGCCAGCGTTCTGAGGCAGAGAAAATGAAGAGAGAACAGGCGAATTCTGCATTGCCCTCGCCCAGGGTAACATGAAAGCCACCCCTGCCAGATGCCCTGCGCGACGAAAATCGGCACGGTCCAGAAAAAAATTGATAAATCCGGAGGGTAGGACAGCCTTTGACCATCTGCATGTGATATTCATCGCACCATGAGATACCTCCTCGCCATTGTTCTGCCACCGGTCGCCGTGCTTCTGTGCGGGAAGCCGTTTCAGGCAATGCTCAATCTGATCCTGACACTGTGCTTCTGGGTCCCCGGCGTCGTGCATGCACTGTTCGTCGTCAACAGCCATCTTGCAGATGTGCGGGCAGAGAAGATGATCGCCGCCGTGAAGCAGGAAACGATGCGGTTTATCAAATAGAATTCCATGAAAATCCAGACGCTCCTTGCCATACTCGCCTCCGCTCTCGTCACCCATGCCGGTGAAACGACCCCTGTGGTCATTCCCGTCCAAGGCGGCGGCACCGCAACCACTACCCAGTTCGGTAATGGTTATATCACCCGCACGGCTGATGGCCAGACACTCACCACCTCGCAGTTCGGCAACGGGACGATCACGCGGGACAGCAAGGGCAATACCTGGACGACAAGCCAGTTCGGGAATGGAGCAATTACCCGTGGACCGGACGGTCAAACGGTCACGACCTCGAAATTCGGGAGCGGCTACATCAGCCGGGACAACCAGGGAGGCACGACAACGACTTCCAAGTTTGGGGACGGGACCATCACGAGAAGCAATGGCGGTGGCACAGAAACGACGGCCCCGTTCGGGACCGGCTATATCACGCGGGGCAGCACGGTAGCGACCTCGGCGAACAGCCCGGCGGCGGGTAGCGTGATTGTCTTGCCTGCGAGAAAGTAAACCCACTCTAGCCCGGATGGGGCTTGGAACTTACAGAGCTTTCTCTCATCCGATTGGGCGGGGGAGGCTATCTCCCCCGCCATATCCTTCATCGGAATGGACAACTACCGGCGATGATGACGCCGCCGATGACGACGATGACGACGGCGCTCATGTTCGCTGGCACAGGCTAGAAGTACCGCAGCAACAATTACAGATTTCCACATGGTATAATTCACCTCCTTTCTTTAATGTTGGACACCCCTTGACACTGCGAGAGTTGCCCACGAAAAATTTTGCTTTGAGTTTACTCCTGCGATATAAGCGACGGTTCCGTTCCCAGCATTGGAAGCGGCGACATGCAGTTGTTCCGGCTCCATGTCAGCCAAGTTCAGGAATTTTGCTGCTTGGCTAACGATGTTGGAGAAAATCGGGGCTGCGATCAGACCGCCATAGTTAATCTTTTCGTCCACCGAGGCCCGATCAACGACCACCACACCGACAAATTTCGGGTTCTCCGCAGGGAAGTAGCCAGCGAACGAGGTAACATACTGATCCTTGGGGTAGCCGCCATCGGAGGCGATGGCTTGCATGGTTCCTGTTTTACCGGCAACGGAAATGCCATCGACCTGCGCCAAATCTGGAGCCGACAACACCAGAGCTTCGGCGATAAATGCAGCAA